>CAYNJS010000027.1:0-10430 GCA_964397635.1 uncultured Gammaproteobacteria bacterium | reverse complement strand
AGCTAATTTTACATAAATAATAACTATTTTACCAACACTTTTTGACCATTAAACCGTTTTTTGGTATAATAAAAGTAATAAAATGGGAGGTTTAATTCCTAACTATTTATATATGGATGAAAAAAAATCATTAGGCTATTTTAGAAAAGTAGTGAAATTGTTAAGGGTAGGAAAATTATATCCAAACATTAGCACTATTGAAGGACCATCTTCTAATCCGGAAATTGTTATTGACGGCAAAAAGTATATAACTTTTTGTTCGAATAATTATTTAGGCCTAGCCGGCAACAAAGAAGTTGAAGAAGTTGTGATTGAAGCAACTAAAAAGTATGGCGTGGGTTCTGGCAGTACCAGGTTATTGTCTGGAACTTTAGATGTTCAAGTAGAGTTTGAGAAAAAACTAGCAGAGTTTCATGGCTATGACGATGGAATTTCTTTTTCTTCTGGATTTTTAGCTAATGTCGGGGTAATTAGGATGCTTGTTGATCCATTTCCTTATTTTAAGCTACCATTTGGCAACAAAGAAGGTGTAATTTTAAGTGATGAATTAAATCATGCTAGCGTGGTTGATGCGGTTAGGTTGGCTAAGGCAGGCAGAGCAATTTATAAGCATAATGATATGGAAGATTTAGAAAGAATGCTAATAGAAAACAAGGATAAAAGAAAACTAATTCTTACTGATGGAATTTTTAGTATGGACGGAGACTTCGCTAATTTAAAAGTTATTTCTGAATTAGCTAGAAAATATGATGCAATAGTATTTGTTGACGATTCTCATGGAACAGGTGTAATTGGTAAAAACGGCAGAGGAACTGCTGATTATCTAGGAGTTGAAGATGTTGATGTTATTATGGGTAGTTTTACTAAAGCTTGGGGTAGTATTGGTGGTTATATTGTCACCAGAACTAACGAGTTGTCAGATTATTTAAGGGTTACTGCTAGGAGTTATATTTTTTCTGATCCGATTATTCCGTCTGTTGTAGCAGGACTTATAAAGACAGCACAAATTCTTGAACATGGAGATGAACTGCGAAAGAAAACCTTAGATAACGCGGCTTACTTAAGGGGCGAACTAAAAAGAATTGGTTATGAAGTTTTAGGTGATATTATGCCAATTGTTCCACCTTTGATGAGGGGTGAAAAAAATTCGATTAAATTTTCTCAAAAATTATTAGATGCCGGAATTTTAGCTCCAGCTGTTAGGCGTCCAGCAGTTCAAGAGGGCCAAGAAAGATTAAGGCTGACTACAATGTCTACTCATTCAAGAGAGCAAATCGATTATCTTTTAGAGCAAATGGATAAGATAGGGCATGAATTAAAAATAATTTAGAAAATGGAAGAAGATAGACAAGAAATCAATAGGATAGTCCTCCTTACCCTGGAGAGCTTTTCTTCTGGTCCAGCTTTAACTAAATTTATAAAAAAATATCATAATAAAATATCACTAATTTGTGTTTCTAAAAGATTTGGTGGTAAATATGGAAATTTTTGGCAACAAGTGAAGAAGAATTACAAAAGGTCTGGTATCAGTTTTGTAAATTACTCAAGTTTTAATTTGATTTATTATAAACCTTTTGTTTATGTCGCGGGTTTTTTAAATAGTTTGGCGGGAAGAGAGAGGAGGGTATACACAATTCGTCAGCTCTGTAAAAAATATAATATCCCAATAGTTGAAACATTAGAGGTAAAAGATCCGGAAATTGTTGAAAAAATTAAAAACATAGAACCAGATTTAATAATTTCTGCTTATTTTGATCATTTGATAAATAAAGATATTATTGATATTCCTCTTCATGGGGTTATAAATATCCACACGGCCCCACTGCCAGATTATAGAGGTCCTTTTCCGCCGTTGTGGCCGATTTTGCACGGAAAAGAAAAAGGAGAGGTTACAATTCATTATATCGATGATTTTTTTGATGAGGGGGATATCATAGAGCAGAAAAAAATTGATTTGCATAAAAAAGAAAGCATTCTCTCTATGGATTCTCGATTTATGATGATAGGAGTTGAAGTTTTAATGGAAGTTTTGGAAAAGATAGAAAAGGGAAAAATAGAAGTAAGAACCCAGGGGGAAGGAAGTTATTATTCTTATCCTAACAAGGACGACTTAAAAAAACTTAAAAAACAAGGTGTTAAATTATATTCTATTAAAGATTTTGTAAAAAGATTTTTTTAAATGGAATTATTATTGTATAAAATTAGTTATTTAACAGTAGCAATAGGAGGGACATTTATTGTTCTTTTTGTAATTTTTAAAAGAGCTTTAAGTAAGTTTAATATTTTTTATTCCCTTCTTAATTTGAGCATGATTATCTGGGCTTTGGGTAGATATGCTCTTTTAGTTGTTGAAAGTTATGATGTTGCTCTTATTTGGGTACGAATTTTGTATATTGGATCAATTTTGGTTCATGTGTTCTTTTTACATTCTATTTTAATATTCTTGGGGAAGGAAAAGATGAAAAAGTTAATTTTAATGGTCGTTTACCTTAATGCGGTGATATTATTATTTGTTAATTTTATAGATTTATTTGTAGGTACTAATTTTTTCATACAAAAGTTAACCCCCAAAATACATTTTAGCTATTATGAAAACCCAAATACTTTTTATCACTTACATTTAATAATAAATTATCTATTTGTAACAACTTACGCTTTTGTAGAAATGGTCCTTTCTTATGTAAAAAGGAAAGAAGGTGCTTTTAGGAGTCAATTGAAGATTTTAATGTTCTCTTCTTTTTTAGGGTTTGTAGGGGGGAATTCTGTTGTCCCGCTTATTTATAATATAGATTTTTTAACTATTTTTGTTATTTTGGTTCCTTTACATCTTTTTACTATGGCGTATGCTGTACTGCGATATCGTTTGATGGATATAGGCGTAGTGATAAGGAGTGGTGCAGTTACTGTGACCGCCTTATTTATTCTGATTTTAATTTCTACCCCAAGCGTACTAATAATAGCGGACTTAGTTGATTACGAAATAAATTATTTTGTATTCTGGACAGCGGTTTCTATTTTTTCTGGTTGTGTTCTTGTTTTTATTCCGCTAAAAAAGTCTATAGAAGAAACGTTTAATAAATATTTTTTCGCGGCTTTATATACTAAGGAAAAAATATTGAAAGATTTAATTAGTGAAATTCCTAAAACCCTTAATTTAGATGAATTAACTGATCTTGTAATTGACACAACTAGAAATGCTCTGCAAATTGAAAAAATAAGCTTGTGGTCTATTGATGCTGAAGATGAAGACTATATTCCCCTTAAAAAGATTGGTTTTAAGGCAGGGTCAAAAAAAGATATAGTTAGCAACAGAATTGTGGCTAAATATTTTTCTCGTTATCATGAGCCGATAATATATCAGGAAATAGATAAATTAATAAATGACCCAGAGTTAATTACCCCGGAAAGGACATTTGAAAAATTGAAAAAAACAATGAGTACCCAGGAAATAGAAATAATTTTTCCTCTAGTTTTGAAAAAAGAGTTAGTGGGTATGATGTTTTTGGGCCAGAAAATAGATGGAGCCTCTTATAGTGATCAAGATATAGATGTTTTAAAAACCATTGCTGATCAGTCAGCTGTTGCCTTGGAAAATGCTAATTTATATAAGGAAACTCAGAGGTTTGCAGAAAAGATGAAAAAAGAAGTTAAAAAGGCAACAGCAAAATTACGAAAAATTAACAAACAGCTAACTAAACTGGATAAAGCAAAATCAGAGTTTATTTCTATTGCCTCACATCAACTGCGAACCCCTATTACCGCCATTAAAGGATATACCTCAATGGTTTTGGAAGGGGATTACGGAAAGGTGAATAAAACTTTAATGCCGGCTATTGAGAGAATTTTTAAAAGCTCCAATAGAATGAATGCTTTAGTAGAAAGTTTGCTTAATATTTCCAGGATTGAAAGCGGAAAGGTGACTTATGATTTTAAAGAGGTTAATTTTAGTGAAATGGCAAAAAACATTACCAATGAATTTGATTCTGCGGTAAAAGAGAAAGGGTTGGAGTTAGTTTGTAGTTGTCCTAAAAAATTGCCAATGGTTACTGCTGATGAGGTTAAAATTAGAGAAGTTATATCTAATTTAATTGATAATGCCATTAAGTATACCGATAAAGGAAAAATTGAAGTTGGAGCAAAGATAAATGATGGGAATAATAAATCCATTATTTTTTATGTTAAGGATTCCGGTATGGGAATTGCCGAAGAGGATCTTTCTAATGTTTTTCAAAAATTTAGAAGAGGTAAAAAGGTGGCCTTAGTGCATACTGAGGGTTTGGGGCTTGGAATGTATTTTGCCCAAAAAACAGTTGAGGCTCATAAAGGTGAAATTTGGGTGGAAAGCCCAGGAGTTGGAAAGGGTAGTACATTCTATGTTAGATTGCCGGTTTAAAACGGAAAACAGAAAAATTAAAACGGAAAAATTAAATATTCAAATGTTTGTATAATAATCTTGTGAATATGTGCGATCGTACATATTCACAAGATTAAAAATTTGCTTAAAAATTTGCAAAAAAATAGTACTATGGTACTATTTTTTTAGTTTTAACAATTGTTGAATGTGGAACGTCGAACCTTATAATAAGGGGCTATCGTCAAAGACTCTTTCGAGTAGAAAATTATAGATTTTGAATAAATTTTTTCAAAAATTATTAAGGGAATGTTATTATATTGGTGAAATAATTTTTGATAAAATTTAACTAAATATAGAATTTTACACCGAATATGGTCTTTGGGGATAGTCCTAAAATAAAAATTAAAAACATACAAGGAGAGAAAAAATGGGAAAAGTTTATGAATTTTGCTATCGTTATGGCTTTACGCCAAATCATCTGACAATCTTTGGATTGTTGGTAGTTTTCCTGGGCATTTTTTTATTTGGAATTGGATATGAATACTCAGGGTTTTTTACTATAATTTTTGGCTTATTAGTCGATGTTTTTGATGGACCATTTGCCCGTTTTGTAGGAAATGTTACTGAACTCGGTAAAATATTAGACAGACTTGCTGATAAGATAAAGTTTATTGCCTTGGTTGTTTTCGGGGTTATACTTGGATGCTTCCAGGTTACTGAGAATTTTATTTTAATTGGCGCTGCCTTTACCTTTTTTACTCTTATAAGTTTATTAATTGAAACCTGGGGAATAACTCTTATTGCTTATCAGAAATTTTTTGAGCCTAATACCAAAGGCAAGGGGGCAGTTTGGGTCGGAAAGAAGAAATTTCTTTTTCAGTCAATATTTGCAGCAACTTTGTTTTTGCCAAGTTATGCCCATCCTTATTTGCTTTTAGCTAAACCTATAGTTTTGCTTATTTCGAGTATAGTGGGCGCTCTTCTGGCTGTTTTTTCTTTTTATTATCATGTAAACCATTTAAAAAGGTTTAAATTTTGTTCTTTATCTTTGCCAATAATGGTTCTTGCTTCTTATTTTTTTATTATTGGCGTAATCCAGTAGTGGTCGAAACCTTAGGGTTTCGACCTTTTTTATTGCCTTGCTTATTTACAAAGCTTTGGTTATAATGAAAAGAGGGTAAATAATTTTAGATTTCCGATTTAAGATTTTAGATTGTCAATAAGAAAATTAGAATTTTTTTAATTTTTTTGTGTGATAAAAAATAATGATAATTTGTTAAGATGTTAAAATGATTTCGTTTTATGCCAAAAGAACTGCCAAAGGCTTACAATCCAAAAGATGTTGAGGATTCTATCTATAAAAAATGGGAAGAATCCGGTTTTTTCCAGCCCGAGGCTGGTAAGCCTTTGGCTGATAATCAAAAGAAAGAAAACTACTGTATCGTAATGCCACCACCGAATGTAACAGGAGTGCTACATATGGGGCATTCAGCGATGCTTGCAATTGAAGATATTTTAACTCGTTATCATAGGATGAAAGGGGACAGAGCTCTTTGGTTGCCAGGAACCGATCATGCGGCTATTGCAACGCAAACCAAGGTAGAAAAGATTTTAAAAGAGGAAGGAACTAATAGGCATAAGCTTGGTAAGGAGAAATTTTTAGAGCGCGTAAGACAATATGCTCAGGAATCCCATAATACTATTGAGAGTCAGATTAAGAAAATGGGATCATCGTGTGATTGGTCGCGAGAAGCTTATACTTTGGATGAAACCAGGACCAAGGCAGTAAGAACTGTTTTTAAAATGATGTATGATGACGGATTAATTTACCGGGGTGATAGAGTTGTTAACTGGTGTCCGCGGTGCCATTCAACTTTGGCTGATGATGAGGTGGAATACAAGGAGCAAAAAGCCAAACTTTATACTTTTAAATACAGTAAGGATTTTCCTTTTACCATTGCAACAACTAGACCGGAAACAAAACTAGGGGACAGCGCTGTAGCTGTTAATCCAAAAGATAAAAGATATAAGGAATACATTGGAAAAATTTTTAAAGTTGATTTTTTGGGCGTGCCCTTAAAATTGAAAATCATTGCCGATCGGGAAGTGGATATGGAGCTTGGAACAGGAGCACTTGGAGTTACCCCGGCCCATTCTTTTGTAGATTCTGTGATGGCAGAAAAAAATAACCTAGAAACCGTAAAAGTTATCGATGAAGACGGTAAAATTCGATCTGGTTTTGGTGAATTTTCTAAGCAAGATGTATTTAAAGCCAGGAAGATGATTGTTGAAAGATTAAAAGAGGTAGGATTAATGGAAAAAGAGGAGGAAGCAGATAATAAATTATCTATTTGTTATCGGTGCGATACGCCAATTGAACCCTTGCCCAGCTTGCAGTGGTTTATTGATGTTCATAAAAAAATTCCAAGTCGTAGTAATAAAACTATCAAAGAATTAGGCGTTGAAGCCGTTAAAGACGGTGTATTTGGTAGAGAAAAAATAAATATTTATCCAGAACGGTTTGAGAAAAATTACTTTCACTGGATGAATGATTTAAAGGATTGGTGTATTAGCAGGCAGATTTTATTTGGCCACCAAATTCCGGTTTGGTATAAGAATGAGTCGAAAGTTAAGGTGAATTGCGAAGCAAGAGAAGATGCTCTGGGGTGCAAAAGTCAAAAGTCAAAAGTCGCTGAAGATGTTTACGTTGGAGTTGAGTCACCAAAAGGTGCGGGTTGGACTCAAGATACCGATACTTTGGATACTTGGTTTTCTTCCGGTCTGTGGACTTTTTCTACTTTAGCCAATTCACCAGATCAAATTAAAATTAAAGACAACAAATTGGTTATTGATAGTGAGGATTTTAAAAACTTTCACCCAACATCAGTTTTAGAAACTGGTTATGATATTTTGTTTTTCTGGATAGCCAGAATGATTATAATGACAACTTATGCAGTGGAAGACATTCCTTTTCAGGATGTTTATTTGCACGGATTAGTCTTAGATAAAAAGGGTAAAAAGATGAGTAAATCTAAGGGTAATATTATCGATCCATTGGATATGATAGATAAGTACGGAACAGATGCTACCAGACTATCACTTGTTATTGGCTCTACTCCAGGAAATGATATTAAATTATCAGAGGAAAAAATCGCTGGATATAGAAATTTTACCAATAAACTATGGAATATTTCTCGGTTTATTATTGGCAGTCGGAAGTTAAGGGAAGAAAAATTGGATAATAAAAATTTAACTTTAGCCGATGCTTGGATTTTAGGAAAAATAAAGAGTTTAATTGAGGATGTTGGCAAAGATATTGAAGAATATAAATTTTCTCAGGCTGGGGAAAGGCTTAGGGAGTTTACTTGGAATGATTTTGCTGATTGGTATGTAGAGTTAAGTAAATTTGAAACCAATAATGAAAAAGATATTATTTTAACAAAAGTTTTAAAGGATTTATTAAGATTATGGCATCCATTTATTCCTTTTGTTACCGAAGAAATTTGGCAACAAATGCCTGCCCGCACTGGTTCCGAGAGCGATTCGAGCGGGGGAGAGGATAAATTATTAATGATAGAAAATTGGCCAACTTTTTCGTGTCATCCTGAATTTATTTTAGGATCTCGTGGGGATGAATTTGAAAAAGTCATAGATATTATCAGCGCCATTAGAAACGCTAGAGCAGAAAATAAAGTCGAGCCAGCTAAAAAGATTGAAGCAGTGATTTATGCTGGAAAAAATTTAGATTTAATTAAGTCTCAGGAAATTTTAATTAAGAGTCTTAGGACAGGAATTGAAAAACTAGAGATTAAAGATAGGGGGAACGCCCCGGAAAATTCTATTAAAGTTGTTGAGGGCGGGGTAGAGATTTATTTAATTGGGGCAATTGATAAAGAAAAAGAAAAGAAAAGAACGATAAAAGAAGTAGAAAATTTAGAGAAATATATCAAAGGAATTAAAGGAAAGTTGAATAACAATATTTTTATGGAAAGAGCTCCGAAAGCAGTAGTAAAAAGGGAAAAAGAAAATCTTGAAAATTCAGAAAATAAATTAAGCGAATTAAAAAAATATCTAAAAAATTTATAGCTATGAAAATCATTGATAGACAAAATAAAATCACCGTTAAAGAATTAAAAGAAATGAGTAAAAAAATGTTCGGTGATTTAGTAAAAGCAGTAGTTGATATAGAAAAAGAAATTATGGCAGTAGATGCCGAACTTCATGCTGACCAAGAAAAACTTCTTTTGGAGAACGGATCATTTCAAAAAGATTTATGGGGAATTAATTTATACCCGGAAATTCAAGATGAAGATTGGATAGAATTTGATTCCATGATAAATTTACGCCCCTCGCAGGATAATAGAAGTCGTAGCGTGGATAACCTCAAAACAAGAGAAACAATAATAAAAATAGTTAATGATTTAGTTGTAAAATAATGACTTATCAACATCAACAATTGGCAGGTGGGGCCTGGGAAAAGTTAACTTTAATGGAGCAGTTGGCTAATATTGGAAGTGAAGTGTCCAGAGCTCTTAATTGGCAGGAAAAGGGTAAAAAAGATTTTTCCTTAAAAGCATTTTATCGCGCTTTGGAATTATTGGATTTAACGATAGCTGATCCCAAAAATAAACATAGATTAAAAGAAGTTTGCAGAACAAGGGAGGTATTGGTAGATTATTTTTTCGGAGATAATAAATACAAGGGAACCGCTGAATCTTTTCGTAAATATTTTTTGGCGTTTAATTACGCAGCCCGGAAAAATAGGTAATTCATTTTGTTATTCCTTAACTAAATTAATATGACATTTATATAATCTATTAACTACTAACTACCAATTAGATTTATGTTTTTATTTATAAATACAGCCCAAGATAACAAGACCCAAGTGGCGTTAGTTAATATCAAAAAAGGGGATGAAATTGAAGTAGTAAAAAAAGTGTCTTCTAAAACTAAATCAGATAAGGCTTTAATATTGATTAATAAGCTTTTAGTAGGTGAAAAAGTATTGCCCAAGAAGCTAAGGGGTATTTTTGTGGTCAAGGGGCCGGGACCTTTTACAGCTGTAAGAATTGCCGTAGCTTTGGCTAATACTTTTTCTTATACCTTAAATATTCCGGTTTTTGCTGTAAAATTTGAAGAGAACAAAAAAATTGAAGAACTAATAAAAAAAGAAATAAAAGAAATAAAAAATATAAAATCAGGAAAAATTGTTAAGCCTGTGGAAAGTGTATAGGGGGAGAGAATGCGATCTTTTACAAAAATTAATAAAATATTAAAAAGGAATGGATGGAAAAAAGTTAAAGGAATTTTAGATACAAAAGGAAAAGTTGCAGCAGCTAGGAAAAGCTTGGAAGAGGCCACAGAAGAAGCATATAAAGAATTCGACAGACCAATTGGTAAAAATACTAAAACAATAGTTTTGGATTAGGAGGTAATAATGTTATTACAAAAAGATGAAAAAGAAAGAGGTAAGCGTATTGTAGATTTGTGGGAATAGAATTCAAAAACCAGACTTAAAAGGAGGCGTGATGCCGAAGAAAAAAGTTACTTTAAGTGGTCTTGGAAAGTCAATGACTTTTGAAGTTGATGTTTCTACGCGAAAGCCGAAAAAAGTTATATACAGAAAGAAAGAATTAAACATCGATACTTTTGTGGCCACGGGTATGGGGTTATCTTCTAGAATATCCTTTTTAAGTAAGTGTCCACACAACAAGGAAATAACCCAGTGTCCAAAATGTTCTCGAAAGGAGGGCGATCATTTTTCACGATAAAGATGGTCAAGAGATTCCATCTCTTAATCTTCAAACAATAGGAATTAATACGAGAAAACACCTAGGACTTCCAGATGATCCAAAAATTCATCCACCTACTACCCCGCAACTTTTTAGAAAATAAAAACATTGTTCGAAAAAGAACGGCCGCTTCAATCCATGAAGCGGTTTTTTTATCCCCACACATAATTATGTGTGGGGATTTATTTTGTATTTTTTTATTTTTTCAATTATTTCTCAAATATCAAAATAATAGTATTTTGAAATCTTAAAAATTCCGCGACCGCGGAAATATTAAGAACTTT
>CAYNJS010000026.1:0-10729 GCA_964397635.1 uncultured Gammaproteobacteria bacterium | reverse complement strand
GCTAATTTTAGCTCTTAAATAGAGTTTTGCGCCACCATTAATATTATAGAGCCCCACTTGTTTGACTTTTTAGAAAAAAATATGTAATCTTAGGTTAAAGTTAATTTTAATTTTTGTTTCATGTCATTCTGAATTTATTTCAGAATCTATTTTTTCTTGAGATCCTGAAACAAGTTCAGGATGACAAATTTTTATGGTTTTAGATAATGCTAAAAAATTAATAGAAGAACTTGGCCAAGAGCTAAGACAAGCAACTTCTTTGGATAACACCAAGGAAATTTGGCGTAAATATCTTGGCGGAAAAGGTTTAATTAAACAGCTTTTAAAAGAGATTAGCAATTTTTCACCTGAGGAAAAAAAAGAAAAAGCGCCAATACTTCAAAGAACGCATAAAGACGCGCTTGAATTATTTAAACAAAGAGAAGGTGAGCTAAAAACAAGAAAAAGCGATAAAGACTTAAAGGCTCAATCAGAAAGCCTTGGCTTTGAAAAACCAAAAGTAGGACATCTTCATCCAATAACCCATACTATTAGAGAGATGAATAAATTATTTGTTAGTATGGGTTTTAGTATTTTGGATGGGCCGGAATTAGAAGAGGATGAATTTTGCTTTCAAAGGCTAAATGTTCCTATGGATCATCCGGCTCGTGACATGCAAGATACTTTTTATATTAAGGAGCCGAATGTACTGCTTAGAACCCAAACTTCTTCCATTGAAGCCCGTCTGCTAAACGATTTTAAACCGCCTTTTAAGGTTGTGTCTCCGGGGAGAGTTTATAGGAATGAAACTGTAAATAAAAGCAATCATTTTGTTTTTCACCATTATCAGGGTGTTGTTGTCTTGGAAAAAGTAAGCTTAAAAGATCTTTTTGGTACTTTTACCAAGCTTTTTCAAGAGATGTATGGCCCAGACGTGGTAATTCGTTATCGAAACAAATATTATCCAGAAGTTGAGCCAGGAGTTGGGCCTGATATGCAATGTTTTAATTGCAAGGGTAAGGGTTGTGCAGTGTGTAAAGGCGTAGGATGGATTGAAATGGGAGGAGCTGGAATAATTCATCCAAATGTCATGAAAATGGCCGGACTTGATACAAAAAAATGGATGGGATTTGCCTTTGGTTTGGGGCTTGATAGGTGGGTAATGGCTAAATATAATATAACTGATATTAGAACATTGCTTGGCGGTAATTTAGGGTATAAATACTACGAAAATGAAAATATTTTATAATCAAATTAAAGAATTAGTGCCTGACTTAAAGGCCGGAGCAAAAGAAATTGGTGAAGTTTTAACTTACACCGGTTTTATGATGGATGAATTTGAGGAAATTACCAGAGATGGCAAAAAAGATTATTTAATTGGCCTTGAAGTTCGTCAAAACAGAGCCGACTGCCTTAGTGTTATTGGAGTTGCCAGAGAGGTTGCGGCTTACTATGAGCTTAAGGTGGAAATTCCAAAGATAAATAAATTTAAAAAAGGAGAAAAGAATTTAGATATAAAAGTCACCGCCAACAAGGAGGTAAAAAGTGTTTTAGCAGTAGAAATTCAGGATATGGTTAATAAGGAATCACCGGATTGGTTAAAAGAATATTTGGGTCACTATGGAATGAATAGCATTAATTTATTGGTAGATTTATCTAATTATGTAATGATTTTGACTGGTTATCCGTCGCATCTGATTGATGTTGATAAAGTTCAAGGCAGTATTTCTTGGGCAATGAACGATGAATTTAAAAAAATCGTAACTTTGGATGGGGCTGAAATTGAACTTAATAAAGATGAGGTGATAATTAGGGATGAAAACAAATTAATAGCTTTAGCCGGTATAGTGGGCGGCAAGGATGCTGAAATTGATATGAATACCAAAAAGATGGTGGCAGAAATTGCAATTTATGATCGTAGTGTTATAAGGAGAAATGCTAGAAGCTTACATATTGTTACAGAGGCAAGTAATCGCCTGGAAAAAGACCTTGACCTAAACAGCTCGGTTTATGCAATGGATTTATTGGTCTCAATGATCTTGGAGTACGCCGGAGGCAGTGTTACAAGCAATATTTTTCAATATCTTCCAAAAAAATATGATAATCCGGAAATTGAATTTGATCTTAATATGCCAAGTATTTTCGCTGGAATTGAAATATCCAAAAAAGAATCAGTTGAAATTCTTAAAAATCTAAATTTTGAAGTTAAAGAAATTAGTAAGGATAAAGCTTTAGTAAAAGCCCCAACTTACAGAATGGACGTGAGTTTGCCGGAAGATTTAGTTGAAGATGTTATAAGAATTTATCGATTTGATAAAATACCAACTTCAGAAATACCAAAATTAGACGTTGTGAAAAACATTACACCCTTACATATACCTCTTGCTGAGAAAATCAGGGATATTTTGATGTCAACTGGGTTTGATGAGATTTTATCTTGGCCGCTTACAAAAATTGGTGATAATGAAAAAATAAATTATTTAGATTGGGATAAAGTTAGTACAATAAACTCAGTAAATGAGTTTTATCCAGATTTGCGCCAATCAACAGCAGCCGGCCTTATTGATCAGTTGGCAGAATATAGTAAAAATAACGTTGAATTTGTTAATATTTATGAAATAGGCAAGGTTTTTGGCAAAAAGGGCAATGATTATACAGAATATGAAGCTCTGGGCATGCTTTCTTCTTTTAAGAAGAAAAATATTACTGTGTTTAAGGAAAAAATAGAAAACTTGGTAAGATTAATAGGCTTGATTGATATTAAATATGCAGAGTCAAAAAATAAGCCGAACATAGCCAATCCTGATTCTTGCTGGGACATAATTATTTCAGGAAAAGCAGCAGGTATAATTTATAAGTTAAAACCACAAGAAACTGGAAAAAATATTTATTTTGCTGAATTAAATATAACTAAAATCACAGAGCTGGTTAAGAAAATCGATAATAACCCAACCGTAGAAATAACAAAAAAATTAGTAACACTGGATGCTAATATAGAGTTGGGCAAAGAGGAAAATTTATACG
Source organism: uncultured Gammaproteobacteria bacterium (assembly GCA_964397635.1). Taxonomy (GTDB): domain Bacteria; phylum Patescibacteriota; class Patescibacteriia; order JAACEG01; family JAACEG01; genus CAYNJS01. Next base: position 7,726 of record CAYNJS010000026.1, on the reverse strand, counting down.
ATTATTTAGATAATGTTAAGAAAAAAATTGGCAGAAAGAAAATATGGGGAATAAGCGTGGAGGATACCTTTTCCGTGAAAGATAATATTAGATATACAATAAGAGTTACCTATAAGGAGTTATCGGACAGGCAAGCTAAAGATATTCATTTAAAATCATTTAATTTAACCCAAATATAAGAGATATATTACCTTAAAGAGATTAAGTTTTAATAATGTAAACTTAATCTCTTGTTTATTATTTTTTTATGGAAAGATATTTTAAATATATTTTAATAATTTTTTTGATTTCTGTTGGAGTTACGATTTATTTGGTCGGTTTTTATTATCCGCAAGGAGATAACGGAAATATTAAGAGGCAGAATGTTGAAATTGAAAATAAAAAAATAGTAGAAAAAAAAGACAAAGTAGTTCAGCTAGAAATAGTAGAAGGATCTACATATGGCACTTTAATGGAAGGGGCCGGAATTGGTGGATTTGACACCCAGGCTATTTATGAGTCAGCTCTTCAGGCTTATGATTTGTCTCAAGTTAGGCTTGGTAGATCTATTGAATTAATTTATGACAATCAAACCAATGAGTGTAAGGGTTTAGATTATCAAATTAATATTGAGGAAATATTATGCGTAAGGAAAAACAATGAAGGGGATTGGGAGGCAGAGAAAAAAGAAATTGCCTATGAAACGAAAATTAAAATAGCCGAAGGAACAGTTCAATCTTCTATGTACGAAGCAGCTCTTCAAAATGGAATTGATGAACGGGCCATTGTAGAGTTGGCCAATGCTTTTCAGTGGACTATTGATTTTGCTATGGATCCGAGAGTTGGAGATACTTTTAAGTTTGTTTATGAGGAGTTGTATTTGGATGGTGAATATATTATGCCGGGTAGAATTTTAGCTGGTAGATATGTAAATTCTGGACAGCCACTTGAGTTATTTTATTTTGAAGAAAATGAAGATAATAAAGGGTATTTTGATAGTGATGGAAATTCTGTACAAAAGATGTTTTTAAAAGCCCCGGTTTCCTTTAAATATATATCATCTGGTTTTACTAATGGCAGGCGTTATGTTGAAGCTTTTAATGTTTCTACTAATCATCGGGCTATAGATTATGCAGCTGACGCAGGAGCTCCAATTAGGTCTGTTGGTGATGGGGTTGTTACTTTTGCCGGTTGGAATAGTTCTGGATATGGGTATATGACTAAAATTAGACATAATGGCACTTATTCGACTAATTATGCTCACCAGTCAAAAATAGCTGTTAACTATGGACAAAGGGTAAAACAGGGTCAGGTTATTGGCTATGTTGGTTCTACGGGGTTTTCTACTGGACCACATTTACATTACGAGATGATAAAAAATGGATACAAAATTAATCCATTACGAGAGATCTTGCCTCCAGGCGAACCAATTAAAGAAGAAAACCAAGAAAGATTTTTTAATGAATTGGAAAAATATAGGAAAATGATAAAATAATAAGATGTGGCTCTGTGTCAAAACCGGTGGTAGTTATTTTCTCATTTTATCCTTATTAAATCCACCCTGACCCTCCTTTGTAAAAGGAGGGAACTATAAAAAAATAGCTAAAATAAAGCAAAACAGTCTCCCTCTTTGAAAAAGGGGGAACACCTGCCCGCCAATCGCTGCGCTCAAGGCGCTGGCAGGCGGGAGGGGGATTTTTTAAAAAATAACAATAAAATATATAATTTTTGTATTAAGTTGGAAAAGTCGTTTTCTATGCTAATTTTAGCTCTTAAATAGAGTTTTGCGCCACCGTTAATATTATAGAGCCTAAGATGTTTGAAATATTTATAATTGTTCATTATAATAAAATTATTATTTTAAATATTTAGATAAAAAAATTCTATGCAAGAAAAAGTATATGTTATAGGCCATAAATCACCAGATCTCGATAGTGTGGCAGCAGCAATTAGCTATGCTAATTTTAAAAATAAATTAGAAAATACAAAAAAATATTCACCAGCCGTAGCCGGTGAGATTAATAAGGAAACAGAATATTTACTAGATAAATTTGGTTTTAAGATTCCAGAAAAAATAGAAAACGTTAATGGTAAAAAATTTATTTTAGTTGATCACAATGAATCAGCTCAAAGTATTCCAGGAATGGAAGAGGCTGAAATAATAGAAGTTTTAGATCATCATAAGGTTGATTTTAAATACAGTGAGCCAATTATGTTTAAAGTTTTTCCTTGGGGAGCTAGTGCTAGTATAATTGCGCATTGTTATTTTACGAAAAAGATTGAGATCGATAAAAATTTAGCTGGTTTAATGCTTGGGGCTATTTTGGTAGACACCGTAATTACTAAATCACCAACTTGCACAGAGAAAGATAAGGAAATTATTGAAAAATTAGCAGAATTAGCAGAAATTGAAGATTGGAAGGATTATGGGATGAATATTTTTAAAGTTAGATCAACTGTTTCTAAGCTATCTCCAGAAGAAATTATAAAAAGCGATTTTAAAGATTTTAATTTTAAAGCTGGTAAATTTGGAGTTGGTCAAGTAGAAACAGTAGATTTAGAAGAGGTTGAAGAATTATATGATGAATTATTGGAAGGTTTGCAAAAAATTAAAAAAGAAGGCGATTATCATAGCGTTGTTTTGTTCGTTACGGATATTATTAATGAGGGGTCTCAATTTTTAATTGCAACTGATGATCAAGTTAATATAGAGAAAGCCTTGGGCGCAAAACTAGACAAAGGAATGGTTTACTTAAAAGGGGTAATTTCTAGAAAGAAACAGGTTGCCCCTAAATTCACAGAAGTTTTTGATAAATAGAATTTTTTGATTAAAAATTTTTAACCACCCCTTTAATTCCCCTCCTTTTAAAGGAGGGGCTGGGGGAGGTTTAAAAAAGGAAATTACCAGTTATGTTGGTAGTTTTTATTTTTTCTAAAACCTGTGTTATAATAGACTTAAGCATGGGTGATTGTATATGCAAAAATTACACAACAAAGTTCAGCTTATAACATATGCAAATGGTTTAGGTAAAAACCTGAAAGAGCTTAAGATTGTTTTAGATAAATATCTTAAAAAAGCTATTTTTGGTGTGCACATTTTACCTTTTTATCCGTCTAATGGAGATCGTGGTTTTTCAGTTTTGACCCACAAGAGGGTTGATAGTCGATTTGGTAGCTGGGATGACATTGCTTCAATTGCTAAAAAATACGAAGTAATGGGTGATTTGGTTTTAAATCATATTGCTTCAAAATCCACATATTTTAAGGATTATTTAAAAAACGGAGATAGATCAAAGTATGCCGACTATTTTGTTACGGCAGAAAAGTTTTCCAGAAGGCTTGAGGGTAAAAAGGGGATGGCAATTGAGAAAATTGTTAATAAGATAAGAAGAAAGGATTTTATTTTTCATGAAAATGGTGTAAATAAGCTATCTTTAAAAAAAATATATCGACCAAGACCGGGAAATCCATTTATTGAATTTAAACTAGAAGATGGGAAAATAAAAAATGTTTGGTGTACTTTTTCTAAGCGTCAAATTGATTTAGACGTAGAAAACGAAAGTGTTAAGAATCTTTTTGAAGATATTTTGGAACTTTTTGCAGAAAACGGAATAAAAATTGTTCGCCTTGATGCAATTGGCTATGTAATAAAAGACAGGGGGACAAAAAGTTTCATGATCCCAAAAACCTATAAGTTTATTGAGTGGATTTGTAAAGTTGGCCATGAAAAGGGTGTATTATGCCTACCAGAGGTTCATTATCATTATAGGCATCAAGCTAAGTTAGCTAAAACTAAAGGTGTTGATTATATTTATGATTTTGTATTGCCCCTTATAGCCCTTTTTACGCTTTATACAGGTTCTACAAAAAACATTAAAAATTGGATTAAGGTAAGGCCAAAAAATCAGATTACAACTCTGGATACCCACGATGGATTGCCAGTAATTGATGTAATAGGCTTAATGAGTAAAGAAGAAATTAAATTTACAACAAGCTTGATTAACTTGCATGGTGGAAACGCTGCCCTTAGGGCCTCTGGGGGAAATTCTAAAAATGTAGATGTTTATCAGGTGAATTGTACTTATTACTCGGCTCTTGGAGAAAATGACGATGCTTATATTGCGGCCAGAGTTATTCAATTTTTTATCCCAGGAATACCCCAGGTTTATTATGTGGGGCTGTTGGCTGGTAAAAATGATATAACTAAATTAAACAGGACGGGCATTGGCAGAAATATAAATAGGCATAACTACAGCTTAAAGGAAGTAGAAAGAGATTTAAAGCAAGATGTTGTTAAGCGATTGCTGGATTTGATGGAATTTAGAAATTTTTATCCAGCTTTTGATGGAAAATTTAGATTAGTGGATGGAGATGAGGATAATATTTTAATTTTAAGATGGGAAGACGGAAAATATTATTGTGAGGCTCGGGTTAATGCAAAAACATATGTTTGTAAGATAAGCTATCTTGCAATAGATACAAATAAAGAACAACATTTTATTGTTTAATAAGCGACGCAGTATTTCGGGCAGGGAGCTTATATAATTATTATCACCGCTTAGCGGGATCCCGCTTCATTTATTTTTTTAGATTTAGGTGGCGGGAAAAAGAAAAATATGGAAAGAATTCAAGCAGTCTTTAACAAGATTGAAGAAATTAAAAAAGAACAAAAAGAAATTAAAAAGTCATATAAGGAGGCCTTGGCAAACTCTAATCAACACTGCGAAATTACTGAAAAATTAAAAAATTTAAAAGACAAGAAAAAGCAAATAGAAGAAGACGTTAAAGATGATTTTAATAATGAATTTACTAGACTTGAGGATTTAAAAATTGATTTGGAAGCTGAAAAAGAGATGCTTAGCGATATCGCTTTAAATAAATTGGTAAAAGGGGAAAAATTAGAGCTTAAAGATAAACACGATAATCAATACGAGCCTATTTTTAGCGTTAGGTTTAAAAAATTAGGGTAAATATGTTGGTTAAAAAAATAACAAGCAAAGACAATGAAAAGATAAAATTATTAAGAAAGTTGAATCAGAAAAAATATCGCAATAAAGAAGGTAAATTTTTGGTGGAAAATTTAAAGATTATCTATGATGGGATTCAGGCAGATTTTTATCCGGAAAGTTTATTTGTAACCCGGGATTTTTTAGACAAAAATAAAAAACAACTTAAGATTATTTTAGAAAAAGCAGGTCTGGATAGTTTGTATTTAATAAATAGTTTGATAAATAAAAGTTTTTCCGCCTTGGATACAGCGCCTGGTGTTTGCGCGATTTATAAAAAACAAAAGAAAAAAATTAATTTTAATAATCCGGTTATATATTTGAATGGAATTAATGATCCGGGTAATTTGGGAACGATTTTACGCTCGGCCTCGGCTTTTGGTTTTAAAAATATTGTTTTGGATGAAAAATGCGCAGACCTACACAGTTCAAAAGTTGTAAATTCAGCAAAAGATTCTTTGATTAAGTTAAGCATAGAGCAGGACAATGATTTTAAATTATTGAAAAAAATAAAAAAAGAAATGAAAATTTTTTCTACCAGGTTAAAGGGCGGTAAAAGTTTGGGGGAATTAAATAAAAAAAATGTTTTTTGTTTAGTTTTAGGATCTGAATCTCACGGGATAAGTAAAGAGGTTGAAAAAATGTCAGATGATTTTATTAAAATAGAAATGTCAGGAGAGATTGAGTCGTTGAATGTTGCAATTTCAGCCGGGATAATTTTTTATAATTATTATATAAATAGTTAAATTATGAGAAAGATAGTTATAGCAATTTCATTGTTGTTTATAGCAATTTTTTTTAGTTTTTTATTTTCGACTAGCAAAGATAGCAATAGAGAGCATTTAAATAAATTAATTAATAAACAAAAAAATATGGAAGTAAAAAAAGAAATCTTGCAAGAAGGTACGGGGGACAAAGTAGTGGAAAAAGGTAATAGTGTTGTAGTGCATTATACTGGAACCTTTGAAGACGGTACCAAGTTTGATTCTAGCGTGGATAGAAATGATCCATTTCCTTTTACTGTTGGAATTGGCCAGGTTATTCAGGGTTGGGATCAAGGGTTAATTGGAATGAAGGTTGGTGAAAAGGCTAAATTAACCATTCTACCTAATATGGCCTATGGGGCACAAGGAATTCCGGGCGCAATTCCGCCAAATTCAACTTTAATATTTGAAGTCGAGTTACTTGAAATAAAGTAATTAAAGACCGCTAGCAAAACGTTAGCGGTTTTTAATTTATATGATAAAATATAGTTAAACGGTTGATTTTTTGGGATTATTGTGATAAATTGTCATAATATTAATAATTATATGAATGAACAAAAAAACGACAATTTAAGCCCAGATATTAAGGATTCTGACGCTGATGGTCTTCTTGATAGGGAGGAAAGGAAAATGGGAACAAATCCGTTTAAAAAGGATACTGATGACGATGGGTTGAGTGATTATATTGAAGCAAGAGTTTATGGAACAGATCCGCTTGATCCTGACACCGACAAGGATGGTGTTAGTGATAGTGACGAAGTAAAAAGGGGGACAAATCCATTGGGTGAAGGCAAGTTGAAAAATTATTTTATACCAAATAAAGGGAATAATTACAAGCCACATGCCTTGGACCCTAAGAGGTTAGCTTTTTATGCCTTTTTTGCTCTGATCGTTAAGTCAATAGTAATTATTACGGCTATTGCTCTCCCAATAACTGCTTGGTTAACTCCGGATATCCTGCAGGAACAAAGCAGAAAAATAGTTATGCTTACTAATGAAATAAGGGATAATTTAAATTTGAATAAATTAGATAATAGTGATGTTTTAGGTAAGGCAGCTTATAAAAAAGCCGAGGACATGTTTAATAAGCAGTATTTTTCCCATACTGGCCCAGATGACAGGGGTTTGGCTGATTGGTTAAAGGAAAATGGCTATGATTATAAAATAGCCGGAGAAAACTTAGCTATGGGCTTTGCAAGCGCTGAGGACGTGGTTAATGGCTGGACTAGAAGTAGAACGCATTATGCTAATATTATTGATCCAGAATATAAAGAAATAGGAGTTGCTATGTTAAGCGGAACTTACAACAACCAAGATTCAACTTTGGTAGCTCAATATTTTGGATTGCCAAGGTTACCAGATGAAGAGGTAAAGGATTTACATGAACATATTATAAACCATGAAGAATCTAAGCTTACAGTTTTAGATCAAGAAGGAAAAAAGATTATAATAGCTGAAGTTAGTTCTAGTGAGGATTTAAAAGAAGCAATCTTATATTTTGGAAATTATGAAATTAATTTAGTTGATAAAGGTGATAATAGATGGTTTGGTTCTTTAACAGTTTTTAAAGAACAAGAAGAAGATTTTTTTCACCCAGTGGTTTTGGCCAGTGTGAAATTAACCGATCAAGAAGGTAAAATCACCCACGAAGACTTAGACTGGGAAAGTGTTATTCCGGTAAAAAGTACGCTTTTAAAACAATATTTTTTCTTACGTAACAACCAATCACATTTAATTAAACCGCTTTTTAGCGTAAGCTCAGTATATTTTAAGATTTTAATTAGTGTTTTAACGTTTTTGTTAGTTTTAAATATTTTTATAGAAATAAGAAAACAATACTCGCACATTATATTTTATAGCTTTAGCTTGATTGGATTACTATTTGTATTGCTTTATTTATAAAAAACCATCAGAGTTCTTTTAATACTTATGCGGCCTACAAAAAAGCCGCTTTTTTATTGATTTTTAAAAGTTTAT
>CAYNJS010000025.1:0-11397 GCA_964397635.1 uncultured Gammaproteobacteria bacterium | reverse complement strand
TAATTTCAGGTTTAAAGCTTAATATAATTAATGAACCTCAAGATGGAAGGTTTGCGATTGCCCTTGGGGAAAAGGAGGATATTGATGTGAGAGTTTCAACCCTGCCAACTGCTTATGGGGAAAGCGTTGCTATTAGATTATTAATGTTTTCAAGGGTTGCTATTTCCTTAGAAGGACTTGGCCTTAGTGAATATAACTTTAAGGCAATTGACAGAGCCGGCAATATGCCAAATGGCATGATTTTAAATACCGGACCAACAGGGTCCGGTAAAACAAGCACTTTATATGCAATTTTAACAAGGTTAAATAAGGAAGATACAAAAATTGTAACCATTGAGGATCCAATTGAATATCATTTGGACGGAATAAATCAAAGCCAAACAAATGAAGGGGCTGGTTATGGCTTTGCCGAGGCTTTAAAATCTTTTGTAAGGCAAGACCCAGATATTATTATGGTTGGTGAGATTCGTGATTTTAAAACAGTGGACACGGCTATCCAGTCTGCACTCACCGGTCATCTTGTTTTAAGCACAATTCACACTAACAGCGCGGCTGGATCTATCCCAAGATTAATTTCTATTGGGGCAAAAAACTTTCTTTTAGCCCCAGCTATAAACATTATAATTGGCCAAAGACTTGTAAGGCGAGTTTGTACTAACTGCAAACAAAAACAGACACTAAGCGAAGAAGATAAGATTAGAATTAAAAAAGAATTTGAAAAAGCCGGAGAAGGAATAAAGAAAAAAATAAAACTAGAAGACCTGGACAGTGTTAATTTTTATGCTGGCAAGGGCTGTGATAAGTGTGGACAGATTGGTTATAAAGGAAGGATTGCTATTTTTGAGATAATTGAATTTACCGATAAAATAAGAAAAGAAATTATTGCTAATGAAGCTATCTCTGAGGGGCGTATTCAGGAGATGGCCATGGAAGACGGTATGTCTACAATGGCCCAAGACGGAATTTTAAAGGCGGCAAATGGAATTACTTCATTGGATGAAGTGTTTAGGGTAACGAAGTAATTTTAGGTTTCAGAATGAAGATTTTAGGGTTTTTATTGATATAATTCGCTGATTTTCCTTTTTACCGATTTTAAATTCTATAATTATGGAATTTTTCGGCAGAAATTTTTTAATTTTATCAGCCCACTCTATAACGGTAATAGTTTCTGGAGATTTAAAATAATTATTTATACCAAGTTCTTCTAGGTCTTTAAAGCTAGTTAGCCGATAAGCGTCTATATGGCAAAAATAGCGTATAGCGGTTAGCGTATAGCGGTTAGCAGGAGTATTATATGTTTTTAAAATGTTAAAGGTTGGACTAGTTATGTTCTCTTTTATACCTAAGGCTTTTGCCAATCCTTTAGTAAAAGTTGTCTTTCCGCTTCCTAAATCTCCAATTAAAGCTAGGATGTTTTTGTTATCAAAATCTTTTAGCAATGTTTTTGCTAAAAGCAAGGTTTCTTTTTCGTTTTGAGTTATATATTTTTTCATACTTTCATTAATTATTGAACATTAAACATTTTTAATAAGTGTATCAATATTAATTAAATAAAACAAATAAATTTCCTAAATACTATATACTAACTACTAATCCCTAATTTTATGTCTTTTTCATCAAAAACTCAATTAAACATTTCTGCTATGTCAGTTATTAAGGTGGTTTTAGTTTTGCTGAGTGTTTATGTATTGTACTTAATAGCAGACATTGTAGCAATGCTTTTTATTGCTTTTGTTTTGTTTTCAGCTATTAATCCAATTGTGGATCGACTGCACAAATATCATATCCCAAGACCACTCGGGGTGATAATGATTTATTTAACGTTATTTGTTATAATAACATCGATTTTTGTAGTTTTAACTCCGCATATTGCCGAGCAGGCCAGCGGCCTTATTAATGCTGTTCCAGGTTATATAGAGCGCACGGTCGCCAGTTTTTCTCAGTTCAAGATATATTCGGAGCAATATGGAATGGTGGAAAATATTCAAGAAAGCATTTCTTTTTTGCAAGATAGCGTGGGTGCCGGAGCTAAAGGAATCTTTTCTTTTATAGCCAGTATTTTTGGCGGAGTGGCTTCATTTTTTATTATTTTAGTAATGGCTTTTTATTTGGTAGCCGAAAGAAAAGCAATTAAGGAATTTTTAAGAGATAATTTACCAAGCGGCCAGAAAAAGAAAGTTATGGATATAATGGAAGACGTACAACACGGCCTTGGTTCATGGGCTAGAGCCCAGCTTATTCTGTCTTTTGCGGTTTTTGTTTTAGTGTTTGTGCTTTTAACCTTTGTTGATTTAGCTTTTAGTTTTGTTGATATAGATTATATTTTAGTTTTAGCTTTAATAGCAGGATTAACAGAGTTTATTCCTTATCTGGGTCCTATTTTGGGGGCGGTGCCGGCAGTGTTAATTGCTTTTTTTCATTCCCCGTTATCAGCGGTTATTGTAATTATTGTTTACTTTATAGTTCAGGAAATTGAAAACATAGTTTTAGTTCCGCAGGTAATGAGAAAGGCTGTTGGCATTAATCCAATAATTAGCATTACAGCTTTAATGTCCGGGTTTAGGATTGGCGGTATTTTTGGAGCAATCATGGCTATCCCATTAGTGGTAGCGCTTAGTGTGATTTTTAATAATTTATACGTAAAGAAATGATCTCATTTTTAAGAGGGAGGGTTTTGGACAAGGACAAAAAAAGCATAATTTTGCTTGTTGGCGATATAGGGTATAAAATTATTTTAGGAGACAGACACTTTGAGAAGGTTAAGGAGGATGGAGAGATTGAAATGTATATATATCACCAACAAAGAGAAGACGCAGTAAATTTATATGGATTTGAACATAAGGGCAGATTAGATCTTTTTAATGAGTTAATTTCTGTTTCCGGTGTTGGTCCAAAGTCAGCTCTTCACTTATTAGACCTGCTTGGCGTTCAGGAAATTCAGAGTGCAATCGGCAACAATAGGCCGGATATTTTAGCTAAAGCTCCAGGGCTTGGCAAAAAAACAGCAGAGAGGATTATTGTAGAAATGAAAAATAAATTTTTAGCATTTGCAGAAGATGGTGAGGATGTTAATATAGATAGCGATGAATTAAATGACGTGGTAAATGCCCTAACGGGCCTTGGTTATAGTGTAGGGGATGCTAGAAAAGTTATAAAAGATATCCCAGCTGATGTTCAAGGCGTGGATAATAAAATAAAGGAGGCATTAAAAATAATCGGAAAAAGATAAAACACGACTAAATTGAAGTGTAATTCAAAATAGTCTTGATTTTTTTGAAATATAGTTTAAAATAGTCAATATGGAGAATATTTACAGAAACAGAACCAAGCAAATTTTAAAAGATCTTGAAAAAAAGATGGTTTTTATTATTGGCCCAAGACAAGTTGGTAAAACATTTTTAGCCAAAGAAATTGCGAAACAGTATGATGAGGTTATTTATCTTAATTATGACAATATCAGCGATAGAGAAGATATTAAAAAGATGCATTGGCCGAAAAATACGGACTTATTAATATTTGACGAGATACATAAAATGACTGAATGGAAAAATTTTTTAAAAGGAATTTATGACACAAAACCGGAAAATATGAGAATTTTAGTTACCGGAAGCGCAAACTTGGATGTCTATAGAAAAACAGGGGATTCGTTAGCCGGTAGATTTTTTAAGCATCACTTAATGCCTTTGTCACTAGTTGAATTAAAAAATACCAAATTTCAAAAGAGCATTGATTTCTTTTTAAATAGAGGCGGGTTTCCGGAATCTTTTTTAGCCAAAGACAGCGAGGAAGCTGACCGGTGGCGAGGTAATTATATTGATTCTCTGATAAAAGGAGATGTTTTTTCTTTAGAGAAGATAAGAGATATAAATTTAATAGAAAATATTTTTGAAATTTTACGAAGAAAAGTAGGATCGCCTATTTCGTATTCTTCAATTGCAAGAGACGTCGAAACATCACCAACAACAGTAAAAAAATATATAGAAATATTAGAATCTTTATATGTTATTTTTAAAGTTAGAACATATTCAACAAAGATTTCCAGATCAATTTTAAAGGAAACAAAGATTTATTTTTTTGACACACCATTGGTGATTGGAGACGATGGAGTAAAGTTTGAAAATTTTGTAGCGCTTTCCTTGTTGGTAAAGCAATTAGAAAAAAATGATTTATTAGGTCAAAATAATAAATTAATGTATTTAAGAGACAAAGAACAAAGAGAAGTTGATTTTGCTTTAGTTAGTAGTGATAATAGTATAGAAAAAATAATAGAAGCAAAGCTTTCTGATAATAAGGTGTCTAAGAATTTAAAATATTTTAAAAAGAAATATAATCTAAAAGCAGAGCAAGTTGTTAAAAATTTACGGCAGGATAAAGAGATTGAAAATATTTTAATCGCAGAAGCAGAAAAATATTTGGAAAATTTATAAAAAACAATAATATGAAAGAATTCAATCCAAATATTGATCAAAGTATAGAACAGCTAAAGCAATTAGAAGAAGAAGCGAGGCGAAGAAAGCCAATTGATCAAGTGTTTAAGATTTTTAAACAGCACGATACGCCCATTGTGACAAAATTAGATACTAACACATGAAAGGCGAATTATAATCAGCCTACAAATACGATTGATCTTGGAACAAAACCCATACCATCAATTATCAAAAATAATGAAAATTTACATCTTTCTGTGTATGCTGGATGCGGGACATCGCAAATTGATGCTGATATAGAATATGAAGAGTTTGCAGAATTATTTGCAACACGTTTGTATGATAAAAATTATTATAATCAATATCTTGAAATGCTGAATAATTTATACCCATTTAAAGACGAATTAAATTTAGCAACGTTAACAAACGATGAGCTATTGACTCTTGATTCTAATCTTGAAAAGATAGAAAGACATATTTTAAATATCAATCCTTCTGATATTGAGCCAAAAAAAGAAATAAAAACAATATTTTAATAGACGTATTTTTACGCAAAATTTGAAATCAAAAGTTGAGTTTTTTTGGAAAAATAATTTAGTTTATTTAGATAATGCAGCCACAACGCAGGTACCTGATATTGTTATGAGAGGCGTTAAAGGTTCGCTTTTTAAAAAACTTAAAGCTAACCCTAGTTAGCTTTAAGTCTGACTTAAGTTAAACTTGACTTTAATTTAGGCTTTAAACACTGTTATGGATAAAATTTTAATATTTCTTAAAAAAATAATACCAAAATCAATTTTTAAATTTTTTCAGCCTTATTATCATAAAACTCTTAGTTATGTGGCTGATTTTTTTTATTTTAAGCCCAGTAATAAATTAATAATTGTTGGAGTTACTGGAACAAATGGGAAGAGTTCCACGGTCCATTTAATTGCTAAGATCTTAGAGGCCAAGGGGGACAAAACCGGAGAAACTTCTACGGTATTTTTTAAAATTGGAGAAAAAGAGTGGCTTAATGATAAGAAAATGACAATGCTCGGCAGATTTGCTTTGCAAAAGATATTGAAAAAAATAGTTAAGGCAAAATGTAAATATGCTGTGATTGAAACTTCTTCGGAAGGAATAAAACAATTCAGGCATTTAGGGGTTAATTATGATGTGGTGGTGTTTACAAATTTAACCCCAGAACACATTGAGTCTCATGGTGGGTTTGAAAATTATAAAAAAGCAAAATTAAAATTATTTAAACATTTAGAAAAATCTAAGAAGAAAAAAATAAATGGTCAAAAAATTAATAAAACAATTATTGCTAACCTAGACGACGAGCATGCAAAAGATTTTTTAAATTTTAAGGTTGATAAAAAAATCGGAGTTACCACTAAGGATATAGATAGTGATCTGGTTGATAAGATGTTAAAAGCAGAAAATATAGAACTAAAAAACGATGGAACTAAGTTTAAGGTTGACGGTCAAAAAATAAAGTTAAAATTAATAGGCGGATTTAATGTTTATAATTCTTTATTGGCCATTGGGGCGGGGAAAGAATTTGGTTTTAATGTTAAAGAACTAAAAGAAGAGTTAGAAAAAATAAAAGGAATTGAAGGTAGGATGGAGCATATTAAAATGGGACAAGATTTTCAGGTAATTGTTGATTATGCCCCAGAACCAGAATCTTTAAAACATGCCTATAATACGGTTTTAAAAATTAAAAGAGACGAGGCAAAAATTATTCACATACTAGGATCTTGCGGTGGAGGAAGAGATGTAGTCCGTCGCCCGATTTTAGGTGAATTAGCCGGCAAAAATGCTGATTATGTTATTATAACTAACGAGGATCCTTATGATGATGATCCAATGGAAATTATTGATGATGTGGCAGAAGGGGCTATTAAAAAAGAAAAAGTTTTAGATAAAAATTTATTTAAAATATTAGATCGCCGCGAAGCAATTAAAAAAGCCTTGTCTTTGGCAAAGAAGGATGATATAGTTTTGATTACCGGTAAGGGCAGCGAACAGGCGATGTGCTTAGAAAACGGCAAAAAAATACCCTGGGATGATCGACAAGTAGCCCGTGAAGAGCTTGGAAAAATAATTAAATAAAAATTTTCTCGAAATCTGAAAATTTAAAATAAAAAGAGTATTCAACGACAACCCCTAAAAGGAGAAAACATGAAACCAGAAAATTGCTCGATAGGAATGATGGTTGATAAATCAAACGCAACAGAGGGAGAAGAACAAATCTTGGCATCAACTCCATATTATAAAAACACGCGAAGACTTCCTTTGAAAAGAATAAAAACAAGTGGGGTTGGATTTTGCAGGTTTTGTCCTTTAAAAATGTTTTTTAAAAGAAGATGTTTGGCTGTATAAACGATTAAGCAAAAAACCCGAGACAAAAAATGTTTCGGGTTTTTAAATTTATATAAAAAATTATTTTTTTAACTTTGTTTTCTGTAAAAAATTTATTAATTCTTTTTGTGTTGGGTGTTTGCTCTCAGGACTCGACATATAATAAGCAGCAACCGCATTAGAGAGAAGTAGTTTTAACTCCCCCTCAAGGCCTATTAATTCTCCAAAAATATTTCCAGAGTTCCAAGAGTCACCAGTTCCAGTAAACCTTTTAGGCTTTATGTTAAATGCTGGAACTTTTTTTGAGGATTTATCCCTAGAAACATTTTTAGAGTGTTTACCAGAGTGAAATTCAATGCTAGTAACTTCTTTTAATTTTTTAAGTCCTCCAAACTTTTTTATTTCCCCTTCATTAACACTTAAATAGTCAACCATTTTTTTTTCTAGAATATTTTTTTCTAGTTTTTTTAATTCACTACGCTCGTTTTTCTTTGAGGATGAGTCTCCTGGGTCAAAAAAAGTTTTAGTTTTATTTTTTTTAGCTAAAGCAAAAACCTGCTTAGCAAGATCTGTTCCTTTGTCGTTTAGACCCCAATCAGACATATAAACTAGGTCTGATTTTTTTATTATAATTTTATCTTTATTGGTCAAATTTTTAGAACTAAAATCAACAGTTGAGCCAGGGTCGCTTATCATTATGTTTGTTTCTTTTAATTCAATAGCTGTTGTTACCGCTAAACTACCATTAGTTTTAATTAAAGATAAATCCACTAAAGTGTCCTTAAAAAAATCTTTTAACAAACTAAGTCCTTGTTTGTTGGTTTTGCTTATTAAATAAGTTTTTATACCTAAGCTAGACAAAGCTTGAGCTACATTAGCTGCCTTTCCTCCTCTTACAAAATTATGAGGAGCCCTTATATTTCCACCACCTTGGTTTTTGATTTTTTTTAAGTCTTTGGAAAATGCACCGAAACTTTTATTGTAATTAATAAAACTGTCAACACAAAAATGGGGCATTACTACAACTTTAAACTGTTTAGTTTGAACTTTTTTTAGCTTTTTAATAAGTTCCTCCCTTAACAAGGGGAGGTTAGGAGGGGTTTTAAATCCTTTTTTTAAATTTTCCATATTTTATTTAGTTTATCTTTACTATTTATTAATAAATTTATATAATTAATTTCTAGTTCAATCATTTCTAGATCTTTTTTTCGTAGCCATTCAGATAGCCAGGCAAAACGAAGCGCAGCTATCATATCTATCATATTAGACCAGCTTTCTTCTGAAATAAAACTATTTTCAATTAATATTTTTATAAAATCTTTAGCAAAACCATCTATTAAGGCAATTGGGTCTTCTATGCCAACACACCCAAGCATATTAGCTATATCATAACCTTCAGGCTTGTAGCCTAAAAATTCCCAGTCAATAACACTTTTAATTTTTTTATCTCCCCAAATAATGTTTAGTGGGTGGTAATCGCCATGACAAAAGCCAACAGGGAGGTGGTCATGCCTTAAAAAGAAGCCTTTTTCTAAATATAAAATAATTGGTTTAATTTTTTGATAGACTTGATTGTTATGTTTTTTAATGCTCTCTGTTAGTTCTTTGACATAATTTATCAAAGAAAAGCCTTTTTCTTGATTGAGGTTGGGGATATCTTTGCTTTTTTCTTTTAATTCAATTAAAAATTCTGCTGCTACTTTCCCCTTCCAATTATCAAAAAGGTATTTTGATCTATCTAGGGGAACGCCTTCAATAAAAGGAATAATTTGCCAATATTTATCTTCAAACAATTCAATAAAATTATTATTTTTACTTTTAATATAGGTAGCTATATTAAGGTCTTTGTTTTTTAAATATTCTAAAGAGCTAGCAATTAAAACTTTTCTTTCAAATAATTTTTTAGATATATTTTCCAAGACAAACAAATTATTATTTTTATCTTCAATAACAACCCTAAAATCAGTTCGTTCAGGACTCCCTGTAATATTAATGTTTTCTCGGATATTTTTAAGATCAATACCCCAGAGAGTTAAAAGTTGTTTAAGATTTTCTGTCATATAGAAGTGATATTAAGTTTATTTCTATATTCCTTGTAAATAAGCGGAATTTTAGGAATAAATTTAATATGAGTTCATATTGTTTTTTTATTATAACCTAATAAGGAGGAAGTTCCAAATAAAAAACTCTCGGTAATTGCCGAGAGCTAAGGAAAAATTAGAAATTAAAATTAAACCCATGAAGCAATCCGTAGAGCTCCTTAAGGTCATTATATTCAATAGTTTCATGTGCGTGATCGCGAAACCTTTCAAAGGCAAGATCTTTTTGAATTACAGTAATAATTATTTTATTATGTTTTATGGCTTCGTCTAGCTCCATGTCCATACCAACACTTTCGTCGGCTGGCTTTATGAAGAATAAAATTATTTTATATTCTTGTGTTTTAGCGTTACAGTAAGCGTAAATTTCTTCAGTTGAAAAACCTTGTTCCTTAAAAAAGCCTTCTTTAAATAATGAACAAAATGTTTTTAGTTTTTTTTAATTCAATTATTTCTTTTATTTTTCCTAAAATTTTTGATAATATTTCCAAGTCTTCGCCTGTAAATCTATGAGAGATAAAAACAGTCATAATTTAGCTCCTTTATTTGAAGAAATAATTTTATTTTGTGTGGACTTGAGGAGACTTGAACTCCTAACCCCCACGATGCCATCGTGGTGCTCTACCAATTGAGCCACAAGCCCGCGCATTATTCAATAACTTTTATTATATGTTTAAGTTCAAAAAAAAGATCATTAGAAAAATAATTAATACGACAAACTCCTTTATAATCTGTTTTTTTTGAAGGCTTGCCGATTGTTCTCGGATCTATTTGTGTTTTATAAAATTTTTTTAAAGGAACATTAGTTGTCTTTGACCAAAAATTTTTTAATTTTTTAATATCTTGATCTGATCGACATTGAACCGTGCATCTAAATTTATTTTCATCCACATCGTAGCAATATCTTAATAGTTTTAAATATATTTTTATTATAGTTGAATTAGAGTTTCCAAAAGTAAGTCCGTTCCCATCCTTGTTGCCCTCTCCTAAATAAAGCATTGCTAAAGCTATTTTTGCTGTGTCTTTATCTTTTATTTTATTTGATAAATGTAAGATTCTTTTTTCTACGTTTTTGAAATAAATTAATCTTTTCTCTTTGTTTATTTTTAAGGCTATTTTACGACCTCTTTCGGCATTTCTGCAAATTTTTTGTTTTATTCGGTTTTTTTGTGATTCTGAAAGGTTTATATTTTTACACCAACAAGAGAGCGTACTTTTTGGTATCGAGGCATTTAAAATTTCCCTAATTTCGCTATAGGTTTTTCCAGATTTTCTCAGACTAATTGTTTTTTCCTTAAAAGAATAGTACTTTGATTTCATGCTTTAATTGTACCATAGAATTTATGCATGTGCAATAAAGTTGAGTTCAGGTTATTTTAAAAAAATATTAAAAGGCCAAATATTTTTTCCATTTTTTATATAGTGCTCGAGTGGCAAATAAGTCATCGGCGTTATATCTGGCTATATCTAAATATTTTTTTTCTTTAAATAGTTTTTGAACATCATCACCGCTTACGCCTTTTGATTTTGGGCTCTCTATGCCAAAGGCCCTACACCACAAATGCAAGTTTTTACGCCCTCTCATTACGCCTAAGAATGTTAGGTGATCAAGTAAGTCTATATGATTGGCTTCGTAGTGCTTGGCATAACGATAAGGCAATAAATTAACACTTGGTCTAATGCCATGGATTGCACTTCGAACCATTAAAAATGGAACATCAAATCCTCTGCCATTAAAACTTATTACTTGATCGGTTTTTTTGGCTATTTCCCAGAATTTTTCAAGCATTTCTTTTTCTGTCATTGACTTATATTTTATTCCATCTTTTTCGGATTCTTCTTTTTTATTTAGGTCTTGATAGTAGATAGCCCCTCGGTCTTCTTCGGTATCAAGTAAGCCAATAGCAACAATTTCCCCGGTTAAAGGAGAAAAGCCCATCCCGTTTTTTAAGTCTTCTAGGGCTGTTTCAAATTCTTTTTCGTTATTGGAGTCTCTTTTTATCCAACGAGTTAGATTGTCTTGGGTGGTTTTATCTAGCTCATCAAAATCCTCTCCAATTGTTTCGATATCAAAAACTAATCTTTGCATATGAAATATATTTTATGATAAATAAATTTTAGTGTCAATCTATTTTGGGCCTGTATTGAAGAGCTTCTGCAATATGAGTAGGCTTAATATCTTCTTCTTCAGCTAAATCAGCTATAGTTCGGGCAAGCTTTAATATCCTAAAGTAAGATCTGGCCGATAGATGAAATTGTTTAATGGCATTTTTTAACAAATCCAGCGATTCCGAATCGGTTTTGCAAAATTCTTCAACTTGTTTGGAATTCATTTCTGAATTAGTAAAAATATTTAAACTTTCAAATCTTTTATTTTGAATATCGCGAGATTTTTGAACGCGACCTTTAATGGTTTCTGATAATTCCCCTTTTTCCTTGGATGTTAATTTATCTATTTTAACTTTAGCTACCTCAATATGCATATCAATTCTGTCCAGTAGCGGTCCGGATATACGTCTTTC
>CAYNJS010000024.1:0-12705 GCA_964397635.1 uncultured Gammaproteobacteria bacterium | reverse complement strand
ACAAACTTAAAAACTATTAATAATATTAGGGAGGGGTATACCACAGTATTATCAATCAGATTAAACCAAATTATCCAGGTATTGACTTATTTGACGGTATTTTTTACTATTCCAATGGTTATTGCCAGTGTTTATGGTATGAATATAGAATTGCCATATGGAAACTCCCCACAAGCTTTTATGCTTTTGAGCGGGGTGACAGTAGGTACCATGGCTATAGCTTTATTAGCTTTTATTTGGTTTAAGAAACGACTCTAAAATATGAAAAAAACAAGAACGCGCTTTGCGCCTAGTCCAACAGGATTTTTACACATTGGGAGCCTTCGAACAGTTCTTTTTGATTACTTGTTGGCTAAAAAAGATGGGGGAGATTTTATTCTTAGGATTGAAGACACTGATCAGAAAAGACAGGTTGAGGGAGCTGTTGAAAATTTAGTGGCTATTTTGGATTGGGTTGGAATAAAATTTAATGAAGGCCCTGGGAGTGCTGATGGAAAGTATGGTCCATATATCCAAACTGAGAGACTGGAAATTTATAATAAATACTTAAAAGAACTTTTAGATAAGGAGGAGGTTTATTATTGTTTTTGTTCTGAGGAAAGATTAAAAAATTTAAGAGATTTTCAGGTAAAAAACAAGCAGGCTCCAAAATATGATAACCATTGTCGTAAATTGACAGCTGCAGAAATAAAAGAAAATTTAGCCAATGGAGAAAAATACGTGATTAGACAAAAGATGCCACTTGAAGGGAAGACCAAGTGTTACGATGAGCTTCGCGGAGAAATTGAATTTGATAATAAGGAGCTTGATGATCAGGTTCTTATAAAATCTGACGGGATTCCTACATATCAATTTGCTAATGTAGTAGATGATCATACAATGGAGATAACCCACGTTATTCGTGGTGCTGAATGGATACCATCATTGTCTAAAAACATTCTGCTTTATAAGGCTTTTAATTGGATGGCTCCAAAATATATTCATATTCCATTAACTTTAAACAAGGATGGCGGTAAATTAAGCAAGCGTCAAGGAGATGTGGCTGTTGAGGATTATCGTAAAAAAGGTTATTTGCCAGAAGCTTTGCTTAATTTTTCAGCTCTGCTTGGATGGCATCCCAAAGATGAAAAAGAAATTTTTAATTTAGATGAGCTGGTAAAAGAATTTTCAATCGACAGAATGGGGGTAAGTTCTGCAGTTTTTGATAGCCAAAAATTGCGTTGGATAAATAGCGAGCACATTAGGCGTAAAAGTTTAGAGGAGTTTTATAAATTAGCAGCCCCATATTATAAGGATGTTAAAAAAGGATTAGATTTAATGGAAATTAGCAAGATTTTACATACACGAGTAGAAATTTTAAGCGAAATTCCAGAGATGATAGATTTTTTAAACGAATTACCAGATTATGATACCAAGTTATATGTAAACGAGAAAATGAAGGTCGATGAAAATTTAGCAAAAAATATTTTGGAAAAAGTTATTGTTGTTTTTGGGCCAATGAAAGATTGGAATGAGGAAGTAATCAAAGAAGAATTAATAAAATTAATTAAAGATTTAGGACTTAAAAACGGTCAAGTCTTATGGCCAGTTAGAATAGCTTTGTCTGGTAAGCAATTTACTCCAGGCGGAGCCTTTGAAATAGCAAATATTCTAGGTAAAGATGAGTCAATTGAAAGATTAAGGAAGAGTATAATGAAACTTGTTGGGCGATAATCTTTCGTTAAGAAAATTTGTAGGTTTAGGCGAAAATTATGAAAAATGAGGAAATTATACTGGCTGTATAATTGACGATTTTTGAATAATTTGCAGCCAAATATATAAAGTTTGCAGTAGAAAAAGTTATTGGTTAATAAGTTTCTGACAGTTGACATAAGGCTTAATTAAAGGTAGAATAACAAAAAGATCATATTTATGGAATTTATTTGGGACGAGTTTTTATACAAACCCCTTTTTAATTTGCTTATAGTTTTGTATCAGTACAAGGATGCTTTTAGTTTGGGTTTGGCTGTAATTTATTTGACTATTATTCTTAGGTTGCTTTTATTGCCTTTTACTTTTTTTGCCCAAAGAAATAAGATTCGCTATGAAATGTTAGGGCGAGAGATTAAGAAAATCGGTGAAGACTATAAACATGATCCAGAGCAAGCTAAGCAGGAGGCTAGGGAAGCAATGAAAAGGTATAAAATTAGGCCTTGGGCCAAGACAGTTGTTTTAGGTGTTCAAGCTCTTGTTTTGGTGCTTTTATACCAGGTTTTTTTAGGGGGGATTAATAATAAATTTGATGATCTTTACACAACAGTTCCTTCTCCGGATTTTATTAATTTAACTTTTTGGGGAATTAATTTGGGCGAAAGGAATTTTTATTTGGCTCTTTTTATAGGAGTGGTATTGTTTGTAGAAATTGCTTATAATCAAAGAATGCAAAAGCATCTACTTCGAGAGTCGGATATCTTTTTTAAGTATTTATTTCCAATTACCTCTGTTGTGGTTTTGGCGTTGTTGCCGGCTGTTAAGTCAATTTTTATCTTGACATCGATTTTATTTACAGTTATTGTATCAATAATATTACGTTTATTTATTAAACCATTAAAAAAGAAATAAGACCCTTGAAAAAGGGGTTTTTTCTTGATTTTTTATGTCATCAGAAAATTTAGACAAGATAATGTATTCCTTTGTAGTGGAAGACGTTTTAAAGGGATTTTTTATTAAAGTTCCACCAGGATACGTTGCTTGTGTTTACGATTTAGGCCGGGGAGTTCTTCGAAAGGTTTTACGTCCAGGCCTGCACTTAAAAGTTCCATTTTGGCAAAAAGCTAAGCTTTTTAATACTCAAACTCTTGAGTATAATATCAGTAAAAGCTTTGATATGAGTAAAACAAAACTAATGGGAGATGAGCCTATTAGAATTGTAGCTTCAAACGGAAGCACAGCAGCGATTGAAGGAACAGTTTTGCTTAGATTAGACATCGATCAAATTCCTCACATTTGGCAAAATATTGGAGAAGAATTTGTGGAAAAGATAATTAGACCAACCGTTCGAAGCAGGACTAGGTTGATCGCTTCTAAATATAGTTTACAAGAGATAATTTCTACTAAGCGTGATGAAGTAGAGAGGAAACTAAAAGAAGAATTGGAAAGAATTTTCTACCCTAGAGGCATACTAGTTGAGAATATTTTACTTTCAGAAGTGAGACCAACTAAATAAAATATATATACAAAAGGGGGCACGCAAGTGGACCTTTTGTATTTTTTAATAAAGGGACTGTCGCCAAACACCGATTTCGTCTAAATTTCCATCTTTTGGTAAATTTCCTATAAAAATTTTTGGCCTATATTACCGTATAAGCAAAAATTTTTATCCAGAAATTTCCTTAAAATCTGAAAATTTATCTCAAAAACGGTATTTGGCGACAGTCCCATAAAGATTAGTTATTGTTAAAATATTTATGTCGTTTAAAGGTTTTTTGAACAAAATTGTAAAGCAAGAGTCTTATAAGTTAAAATACAGGTTAACGATTTTAACTGTTGTTTTAGTTAGTATTTTTGCTTCTTTTTATGTAGTCCCTAGTTATTTTGATAAGGGAGTTGATTGGTTAAATCCTAAAATTGGATCAAATATCCCTCATTTTTGGAATGTTCCTTTTAGGTTGGGTCTGGACTTGCAAGGTGGAACCCACTTAGTTTACGAAGCTGATGTGTCTCGGGTTGAAGGTGACGAAGAGGAAAAAGTATCAGCCTTAGAAGGGGTTAGAGACGTAATTGAGCGAAGGGTTAATGCTTTTGGCGTATCAGAGCCATTGGTACAAACAGAACACTCTCAGAATAAGTGGAGACTTATTATTGAGCTTGCTGGCGTTCATAATGTTGATCAGGCAATTAAAATGATAGGGGAAACTCCTATTTTAGAGTTTAAAGAAGAAAACAATGAGCCATCAAGGGAATTAACCGAAGAAGAGGTTCAAGAGCTTGATGATTTTAATTTAGAAGCGCTGGAAAAAGCTAAGGGTATTATTAAAAAAATTAATGAAGGCGAGGATTTTGCAGAACTTGCTAAGGAATTTTCAGAGGATCCAGGCAGTCAGGCAGAAGGCGGTGAACTTGGTTTTGCTGGCCGTGGAATGATGGTTCCAGAATTTGAAAAAGCTATTTTTGAAGATTTAGAGGTTGGAGAAATAACCGCCGAACCAATACAAACTCAGTTTGGTTATCATATAGTTAAAAAAGAAGAGGTTAGAGGCGGTTTGCAGCCCGACGGAACAGATAATACCGAGGTAAGGGCTGCTCATATTTTAATTAGAACAAAAGCAGAAATTGATTTTATCCCGCCGGCTGATCCATGGAAGAGTACGGGCTTGTCTGGCGGTCAATTGGTAAAGAGCCAAGTTGAATTTGATCCTAATACTAATGAACCACAGGTTAGCTTAACATTTAATGATGAGGGTAAAGAGTTATTTGCCGATATTACACAAAGGAATATTGGTAAGTTGGTGGCGATATTTTTAGACGGGGATCCAATTAGTATTCCAGTTGTAAACGAACAAATTAGAGACGGTAGAGCGATAATATCCGGTAGGTTTAATATTCAAGAGGCAAAACTTTTGTCTCAAAGGCTTAACGCCGGTGCATTGCCTGTGCCAATTGAACTTATTAGTCAAAACACAGTTGGGGCAAGTTTGGGAGAAGAATCTTTGAGTAAAAGTTTAAACGCCGGCCTTTACGGACTGCTTGCTATTGCTATTTTCATGTTATTGATATACAGGGTAAAAGGAATCG
The DNA here is from genome assembly GCA_964397635.1 of uncultured Gammaproteobacteria bacterium. Taxonomy (GTDB): domain Bacteria; phylum Patescibacteriota; class Patescibacteriia; order JAACEG01; family JAACEG01; genus CAYNJS01. Next base: position 7,932 of record CAYNJS010000024.1, on the reverse strand, counting down.
CGGCTGTTTTAGCGCTTTTAATTTATGGTGTTATTACCTTGTCTGTATTTAAATTTTTAGGAATCACTTTAACCTTAGCAGGTCTTGCCGGTTTAATTTTATCGATTGGTATGGCTGTTGATGCTAATGTTTTGATTTTTGAACGTATTAAAGAAGAGAAAAAAATAGGTAAAAGCGGTTTACAGTTAGTTGAGGATGGTTTTGCTAGAGCCTGGACATCTATTCGTGATGGTAATATTTCTACTATCCTAACCAGTATTATTTTAATTTGGTTTTCAACCAGCATGGTTAAAGGCTTTGCTATAACTTTGGTTATTGGTGTTTTGATCAGTATGTTTAGCGCGGTTGTTATAACAAGATTTTTATTAAAAAGTTTTAGTAAGAAATAATGTAATTGAACTATGAATATTATTAAATTTAGAAAAGTTTACTTCGCAATCTCAAGTATTTTAGTAGTTATAAGTTTATTTGGCCTTCTTTCTTGGGGGCTGCCGCTTGGAATTGATTTTACTGGTGGAAGTTTAATGGAGATAGAATACACCATGGAACGACCTCAGGCCCAAGAAATAGAGGAAAAGATAAATGATTTGGATTTGGGTGATGTATTTATTCAACCAATAGGGGACAAAGGAGTTATTTTAAGATTTAAATCTGTTTCAGAGGAAACTCATCAAGAAATATTAACAAAACTTAGAACTAAAAGTTTAGATATGTTAGTGCCAACTGGAGAAGATGGCGAATATATTGGCGCGTCTGTTAATAATCCGGAAAATAAAGTTGTAGAAAAAAGATTCAACTCAATTGGTCCAGTTATTGGCCAGGAATTAAAACAAAAGACTCTTTACGCTATTTTTATAGCCTTGCTTATTATCGTTGGCTTTATTGCCTGGGCTTTTAGGAAGGTTTCTAAGCCAGTAGCCTCTTGGAAGTATGGAATCATTGCTATTGTTGCCTTGTTTCATGATATTTTGATTGTGGTTGGAATTTTTGTTTTCTTAGGTAGATTTATGAATGTTGAGCTTAATGCGCCATTTGTAGCAGCTCTTTTAACTATATTAGGATATTCAGTAAACGATACAATTGTTATTTTTGACAGGGTGAGGGAAAATTTAAAGCACCACACTCCCGATTTTGCCGAAACTGTTAATAAAAGTGTTAATCAAAATTTAGTTAGATCAGTTTATACATCACTTACAACTTTATTCGTTTTATCGACTTTATTTTTCTTTGGAGGCGAAAGCATTAAGTATTTTGTGTTAGCTTTAATTATTGGTATTGTTTCTGGTACTTATTCATCAATTTTTTTAGCTAGTCCACTTCTTGTAACTTTGGAGAGATTTAGAAAAAATTAATTTTATTAATATAAGATAAGGTGTTCCTAGGGGGTAGTATCATAAAAAATAAATTAGACCAAGGAGATTAAAAATGACAGATGAAAATCAGGGAAGTACTAAAGTTGTTTATCAAAGGTGGGAAGACCGCCACCCAGAATTATTTGCCTTTTTTCAGGAGTACAATTCAGAAATGTTCATTCATTGCCTTGATGCTAAGGGTGAACCAAATGATTTTGGCAGGCTTGCGCTTGAGCATATCGAGCTTAAAGAAGGAGTTGAAGCTTTGCGAAAGGAACAGGCTGAACGTGTGTTGGTCGCAACGTAATGTTAGGGGGTTGAATAATGCCAAAAAAGAGAGAATGTAGTCATCATGTAGGTATAAATTACACAAGGTATTGTGTGCATTGCGACGAAGCTGTAAACGAAAAAGTAAAGGTAGTACCGAATTGTGAAGTATATCACAAGGAAAAGAAAGGTTGGGGGGCTAACTATTGCCCTGATTGCGGAATTAAACTCTAATTTTTTAATGAAATTTGCCTCGTTGAAGAAAATTCAACGAGGTTTTTTAGTTTTTGTTTTTTTTAAAAATTTGCTATAATTAAGGTGTAAAAAAATAGATTCCGGATAATTTTTGTAAAAATTTCCGGAACGACATATGGAGAATTATGAAATCACACGCACCTGATTATATTTTTATTTTGTCTTTAGCAGTTTTAGTTGTTTTTGGTTTGGCGGCTTTGATTTCGGCCAGTAGCGTTGTTTCTTTTCGTGATTATGGTGATAGTTATTTTAAGGTGAAGCAGCAGATTTTTCATGGGATTATTCCGGGGTTAATATTGTTTTTTATATTTTTTAGATTTGATTATGAGTTTTTAAAGAAGATAACCCCTTTGTTTATGGGTTTTTCTTTATTTTTGCTTGTTTTAGTGTTAATTCCATTTATTGGGCTATCCCATGGTGAGGCCAGAAGTTGGCTTAGTTTTTTTGGAATATCTTTTCAGCCCTCGGAAATTGCCAAGTTAGCTTTTATTTTATATTTAGCTCTGTGGTTCTCTAAAAGAAAGGAAGATAATATAAGGGACTTTTATCAAGGTTTTTTACCTTTTTCCATGTTATTAGGCGGCGTTGTGTTGTTAATTTTAATGCAGCCAGACCTAGGAACTGCTATGGTTATTGTCTTAACAGCTATAGCGATATATATTATAGCTGGAGCTAAAAAAGATCATTTAGCTTTAATGGTTTTAATAGGGTTATTACTTGTTTTTGTATTTTTACAAATTGCTCCAGATTACCAAAAGAACAGATTAACATCTTTTTTGAACCCTCAATACGATGTTAAGGGGATAGGTTATCATATTAATCAGGCCTTTCTAGCAGTTGGATCCGGTGGGATGTGGGGAGTTGGTTTTGGATCTTCAAAACAAAAGTTTTTATACCTTCCTGAGGTTGAGGGGGACTCTATTTTTGCTATTATCGCCGAGGAGTTAGGGTTTTTTGTTTGTTTTCTGTTTATGGGGTTGATTTCTTTTATTGTTTACAGGGGTTATCAGATAGCCAGAAGTTCGCCCGATAGGTTTACTTTTTTAACAGTAATGGGGATTATTAGCTGGTTTGCTATTCAAAGTATAGTTAATATTGGGGCAATGGTTGGAATTTTGCCTTTAACCGGAGTAACCCTGCCACTGGTTAGCTTAGGGGGGTCTTCGGCAATGATTTTTTTGGGATCTTTTGGTATAATTGCTAGCATTAGTCGTTATACTAAGGGCAGAGCCTAAAATCAAAATTAAGGAGTCCCGGCGAGCCGGGACGATATCTAATTTTTAATCTTTTTTTATGCGTTCTAATCCAGGGAAAAATTTAATCATAAACACTAAATATGGTAAATTTTATCGTTATCCGGTTAAAACTCACTTGATTATCCCGGGCGATAATTTAGAGCAAGTAATTGAAAAATATGCCTTGTCCCATATGGGTAAAAATGATATAATGTTTATAAGTGAGAAGATTGTTTCTGTAATGCAGGGGAGGTCCTATCGGATATCTGACATCAAAGCTTCAAAAGCGGCAACGCTCCTGAGTAAGTATGTGTATAGGAATCCAGGAGGCATTGGCCTTGCTATGCCCGAGACAATGCAACTTGCCATTGAAGAGGCGGGAATTCTTCGTATTTTGTTTGCTGCTTTTTTGGCTGCTATTACAAAACCATTTGGACTTAGAGGAGTTTTTTATGTAATTGCCGGGCAGGGTGCCAGGTCAATTGATGGACCGGTTCCTTACGCAATTCCGCCTTATAATGAGTATGCTAGCAAGGGACCAAGTAATCCTCAAAAAGTAGTTAAGAGAATTGAGAAGAAATTTAATATAAAAGTAGCAATAGTTGACGCTAATGATTTAGGAATTAATATTTTAGGAAATAGCAAGAGGACATATAAAAGAAAGTTAAAGGCGATCTTAAAAGATAATCCTTTGGGGCAAGAGGATGAATCAACCCCGATTGGGATAATACGGAAAATTGATAATTAAGATTTTTAAGATAGTTATGACATTTAGGATTTTTAGGATAATATTTTAATAAAAACATTAATTATTTAACTTTATTCGTAGTATTCGCATACTTATTCGCGGTATTCGGATTATATTTTTATGAAACTTAAGTATTACAAAAAGGAAATATTTTTTCTTATTGTATTTTTGATTATTGCCAGCGTTGGGACAATAAAATTTTTAGAGAGTAAAAAAGTTGAATACAACACTGAACAAGTAAGGAAGGGAACCATAACTAGAACAGTTTCCGTTACTGGTTCTATTATTTCTGATTTAACTACAGATCTACACTTTGAGATTAATGGAAAGCTAGAGAAGATAGGTTTTAATGAAGGGGATAATATTAAAAGAGATGATATAATAGCTGAGCTTGAGGCTAACGATGAAAAGATTCAGGTTCAGGAAGCCGAAGCATCACTTGCTGCGGCTAGAGCCAACTTAGATCTTAAAAAAGCCGGAGCAACCCTTGAGGATATAAAAGTTGCGGAAACTAACGTTAAATCAGCTGAAGTTGCATTAAGAATAGCAGAAACCAGCTTGGACAACGTTAAAGAATCAGGAGGAGAGGATATTAAAAGGGCTGAGCTTGATCTTCAAAATGCTGAAGTTTCACTGGAGGCAGCTAACGTTACTTTATTAAACAGTGAAAAGAATTTAGAAAACGTTATTGTAACCAATAAGCAAACAGTAGATGATGGCTATGAGTCATTAAAAGTCGCGATGCAAAAAAATCTATTAAAGATTTATGAATATTTAATAGACATGGATGAAATTTTGGGAGTTGATGATGAGGATGTTAATGACGAATTTCAATCTTCATTAGGAAGGCTTAAGAGCACTACATTTGAAGCTGCTCAGCAATCTTACCGGGATGCGCGTAGTGATTACAGGATAGCAGAAGAAAGGTATGTTGAATTAGACGGCGATAATTCTATAGATCTAATAAAATCAATTGCCGAAGATATGGAATGGGCCTTGTATTCTCTTGATAATGCGCTTCTTAATACCAGGATACTTTTAAATAATTCAGTTGTTTCCAAGGACTTAACTCAAACAACTCTTGATGGTTTTAAAACAACTATTGATACTGATCGAATAGGTAATAACACCGAATTAACTACATTACAAACAAAAAAACAAGCTTTAATTTCTGCTGAAATTGCTCAGAAAACCAATGTTGACAGTGCGCAGGCTTCTTATGATACCAATAAAAGCAGCTATGATATAGCTTTAAAAAATAAAGAAATAGCTGCTCATACACTAGATTCAGTTAAATCACAAACAGAAAACGCTATTAAGAATGCTGAGCTTGAAATTGAAGCAAAGAAAAAGGCGCTGGAAACAACAAGAGCTTCATTTGATCTTAAAAAAGCCCCGCCAAGACAAGTTGACATTGCAAGTCTTGAGGCTCAGGTTGCTCAGGCCGAAGCGTCTTTATCTTTAGCTAATAAAAATTTAGAAAAAACTATTTTACGAGCCCCAACTGATGGAGTGATAGTAAATATAAATGGAGATGTCGGCGAAAACATAACTGTTTCAGATAAAGTTGCCGTAATTATTTCACCACAACTTATTATTGAAGCTGATATTTCTGAAGCTGATATTGATAAAATAGAATTAAATCAGGTTACAACAATAACCTTTGACGCCTTTGGCGAAGAGGAAATATTTATGGGCAAAATATTTTTTATTAACCCAACTGAAACAAAGATTCAAGATGTAATTTATTATAGGGTTAAAGTTTCCCTAGAAGACAGGAAGGGTAAGTCAATTAGATCTGGAATGACTGCTAACCTTGATATTTTAACCGCCCAAAAAGATAACGCTTTATTTGTGCCCCAAAGAGCTGTTATTGAAAAAGAAGGGGTTAGGATTGTGAGAGTTTTAGATGGTAACGAGGTTAATGAAATTCAAGTTGTAACTGGTATTAGGGGTGATGGAGGGATATTAGAAATTTTAGGCGGTCTAGAACGGGGCCAACAAATTGTTATTTCAGTTAAAGATAAAAAATAGAACAGAAGCGTTTTAATATGTTAATTGATGTTAAGAATTTAAAAAAAGAATATTGTTCTCTAGGGGTCGTGACAAAAGTTTTGCGCGGCCTTACTTTTATTGTAGAAAAAGGGGAATTTATTTCTATTATGGGGCCCTCTGGATCTGGCAAGTCAACTTTGATGCATATTTTAGGTTTTTTAGACAAGCCAACAGCAGGAGAGTATATTTTTGAGGGCAAAGATATAAAAAAATTAGATGAAAATGAATTGGCTAATCTTCGTAATAAAAGGATTGGTTTTATTTTTCAGTCGTTTAACCTTTTGCCCAGGACAACCGTATTGGAAAATGTTAAGTTGCCACTTTTTTATAGTGAGAATGTTGGGGATTTAGATGGAAGAGCTAGAAAAGTTTTGGACGTAGTTGGACTAAGTCATCGGATTGATCATTATTCTAATCAATTGTCTGGTGGGGAAAAACAACGAGTGGCTATTGCAAGAGCCTTAATTAACGATCCAGAAATTGTTTTTGCTGATGAGCCAACTGGAAATTTAGATTCAAGGTCAGGCGTCCAAATAATGAAAATTTTACAAGATTTAAACAGACAAGGTAAAACAGTTATTTTAGTTACTCATGAAACCTACACATCAGAGCATGCTGAAAGGATAATTCATATTGTTGATGGAAAAATTATTTCTGATAAAAAAGTTATTAAAAGAAAATTAGCTAAGGGTGGTGAAATAAATTTAAAGTAATATGGGAAAAATTTTTCATTCTCTTACCATTAAGCAAACCCTAAGAGAATTAAAAACAACTATTAAAGGACTTAGTGTAGAAGAGGCAAAAAAGCGCCTTGCTTCTTATGGTAAAAATGAATTGCCAAAAGGCAAAAAGCTTTCCTCTTTAGAGCTTTTGTTAAAACAATTTGAAAATCCGGTTATATATATTTTATTTATTGCCGCGATAATTAGTTTTTTTACGGGCCATGTTTTTGATGGCTTTTTTATTTTATTTGTTATTTTTTTTAGTACTATAATAGGATTTTTCCAGGAGAAAAAGGCTGACGACGCTATAGCGAAGCTCCGTAACATGATTAAATACGATATAGAAGTTATTAGAAGCGGAAAAGAAAAAATTGTTCCGTCATCAGAAATTGTAAAAGGGGATTTAATAGTTTTAAAACAAGGAGACAAGGTTCCGGCTGATGCCAGAGTTTTGGAAATTAACAATCTAGAGACAGGAGAGGCTGCTCTAACAGGTGAACCTGTTCCAGAGGCCAAGCAGGTAGAAAAAATTGAATCCGGCATCCCATTGTCTGAAAGGGTTAATATGCTTTATGCGGGAACCGTGGTAGTTAGGGGCGAGGGCAAGGCTCTTGTAGTTGGGACAGGAATAAACACAGAACTTGGCAAAATAACAGCATTAGTTAAGGATGTAGAAGAAATAGATTCTCCATTGCAAAAGAAGATTAAATTATTTAGCAGGAATCTGGGCTTGGCTTTGGTTTTTATTAACGCTTTGATTTTTTTATTTGGAGTTTTAATGAAAAGGGATTTATATGAGATGTTTTTAACTTCAGTTGCTGTTGTTGTGGCTGCTATTCCAGAGGGTCTTTTGCCGGCAATGGTAGTAATCCTGGCCATAGGGATGCAGAAAATTTTAAAACAAGATGGTTTAGTTAAAAAAATGATGGCAGCCGAAACACTGGGATCGGTTTCTGTTATTTGTACCGATAAAACAGGAACTCTAACCCAAGGGGAAATGAGAGTGGATCAGGTTGTTACAGAAGATTTTATTTTAAAATCAAAGGAAAATGGACTGGAAGGGATTGTTATAGAAGAAGCTCCTAATCATTATTTGGCTTTAAAAATAGGGCTTCTTTGTAATAATGTTTTTATGGAGGGAATAGATGATAAGACAAAAGAATCAATCGTTAGAGGTACATCGACCGAAAAAGCTTTATATTTAGCAGCTATTCAAGCTGGGCTTGTAAAAAAAGACATAGAAGCCACAGAAAAAAGATTAGTCGAGATTCCGTTTGATTCTGACTATAAATATATGG
>CAYNJS010000023.1:0-12944 GCA_964397635.1 uncultured Gammaproteobacteria bacterium | reverse complement strand
CTTTTTGAGTCAAAACTGATGCTGTTATTTTTTCTTCCATTATCTTTGGGAATTTTTTACTTAAAATAATAATTATTAAAAATAAAACTATATACTGGATTCCTTGAAGGGCATGAACCAGGGTTACGCTGTTCAATGAAAAAGCGTAATTAATTAAGAAAAAACTTATGCCCCCACAAGCTTGTCCAGCTAAAAAGATAAGGCCCGTTTTTTTCCGAAACCCAGCACCATCATTAAAGAGTGTGAGTTTTTGCGGTAATAAGCGTATTATGTGGTGCTGGGTAAATTTAATTTTTCCCGCCTGCAACGATGTAGCAATTTCGGGCAGGTGTTTCTTTTGTTTTAATTTTTCTTTGCTAGTGAAAACTATTAAAAGTACACCTAAAACTAACCCAAGTCTGGTCCAGATAAATCCGTTTAAAAAAGAAGTTACATTATAAATGTGTTTTGTTAGTGTGTATGAGATTGCAAAGAAGATTGCCGAAAATGTAGCAATTATAAAAATCTTTACTATTTTTTCCGTATCTTTTTGCTTAAAAAGACTATAAAAATTTTTCGGTAGCATTTGTTCAAAAAGATTCTTTTTATCTCCAAAGCGCCAGGAGATTAAAACGCCACCGGTAAGTATCAATAAAAAGGCCAGCAATTGATTGCCCTTTAAGGTTTCACCCAAAATAAAAGAGGCTAAGATAAAAATAAAGACAGGGTTTAAACTGCCAATATATGGAACAATTCTACTGGCTTCGTCTCCTTTTAGGGCTGTATACATAGCATAGAGCGCTAAGGCAAAAAAAGTTCCAGCCAGCAAGCTCAAAAAAATATTAAATGGACTAAGTAAGCTAATCCCAATTGGCATTAACAGAAGTACAAAAATACCATTCAAAAGACCAACATTAAAAGTGTATGTTGCCGGTCGGGGAATGGACTTTGTAAGCAAGAACTTGTCTATAGTTAGGGCTATTGCGTTTAATGAATAACCTATAATAACTACATAAAGCCAAGTCATAGTTTTCTATTATTTAATTCACTATATTTTTCGAGCAACAGTCACCAGATTGTTTCCTTTACTCCAGTTGACTTTTTTGCCCATTTTGCTATAATATGAGTCTAAAATTTCAAAACCGCTTTCTTTGACTAAATCGTCAAGTTCATTTAAACTAAAGGCATAATAGTATAGGGGGTTTAACGTTTCTTTAGATTTCCACTGGGTCATTACGTCTTTAAATTTCAGTTCTTTTTTGTCGATTTTGTATTCTTCGAGCCAATCCTTTTTCGATGTTTTAAATTTTTTAAGTCCGTAATATAAAACACTTTTTTTATTTAAAGTTGGTCGAAGCAGATTCCAATTAGTCATCAAGAGTAGCCCTCCCGGTTTTATAATCTTAGTTAATTTTTTAAGGGCTTTTAGTTGAAGTTCTTTAGTTGGAATGTGGTTAATAACGGCAACAGCAAAAACAATATCAAATTGATTTTTGTTAAAAGGCATATTGAAGATATTAAAAACACCAAACTGAGCGCTGTGATTACTCTCGCCATATCTTTCTCTGGCAATATCAATTAGCTTTTTGCAGCTGTCAACGCCAAAATATTTTACATCTTTAGATTCTAATTCTTCGTAAAGTCGGCCGTTGCCACAACCTACATCCAAAACATTATAATTATTCAAAACATGTTCGCTTAAATTTTTTAAATCAGGCCAGATGTAGTTTCTGGTAATAGAAAAATGTTCGGCGATTGTGTCGTAACTTTTTTTGTTTAAACTTAGAATTTTATCCGCAGTTTCTCTTTTCATAGTATGTTAGAAAAAATAGTTAAAAAAATAATAAAGGCTAATCCGCAAACTCAAGAAGAGTTTTTAAAACTTAAAAGGGAGTTTTTTTATAAATACAAAATAAAACAAGCCTCAAATGCGGAGTTATTAAAATTATACAATAAATTGGTAAAAAAGCAATCGAAGAGTACTGATAAATTTGCAGAAATTTTGAAAAAAAGGAAAATTAGGACTTTGTCAGGTGTTGCTCCTATTGCGGTTCTTACTAAGTCTTATGGTTGTCCGGGGGAGTGTGTTTATTGTCCAACAGAGAAGAAAATGCCAAAAAGTTATCTGTCCAATGAGCCGGCAGTAATGAGGGCTATTTTATGTGGTTTTAGTCCGTTTAGGCAAGTTACCGCTCGGATTAAAGCTCTCGAAGCTAATGGTCATGACGTAGAGAAGATAGAATTAATTGTTATGGGGGGGACTTGGTCAACCTTTGGCGAGAAATATAAATATTGGTACATTTCAGAATTATTTAGAGCTGCTAATAGTTATGGTAAAAATAAAAAATCCCAAGATAATTTTAGTGATATAAAATTGTCAAAATTAAAAGAAGATTTAAAGAAGGAGCAGAAGAAAAACGAAACCGGGAAATATAGAATAGTTGGCTTAACGCTAGAAACTAGACCAGACTATATTAATGAAAAAGAAATTTTACAGTTTAGGGAGTTTGGTTGTACGCGGGTAGAGATAGGGGTCCAGGCAGTGGATGATAAAATTTTAAAATTAAATAAAAGAGGGCATGGTGTCAAGGAGATTACGGAATCAACTTTACTGCTTAAAAAGGCCGGGTTTAAAATTAACTATCATTTAATGCCTAATTTACCAGGAGCCACTCCAAGCAAAGATTTTAAAATGTTTAAGGAAATTTTTTACGATAAAAGGTTTTTGCCAGATCAAATTAAGATATACCCTTGTGTTGTGGTAAAGGGTGCCCTGCTTTACGATTGGTGGAAGAAGGGAAAATACAAGCCCTATACAGATAAACAGCTTTTGAATTTACTTTTAAAGATTAAAAAGATAACCCCTTATTATATTAGAATTGTAAGGCTTATTCGTGATATCCCAACGGTTTCGATTGAAGCTGGTAATAAAGTTTCTAATTTAAGGCAAACTTTGCAAAGCAAGATGTCTGAAGATGGTGAAAGCTGTAAGTGTATTCGCTGTCGAGAGGCTAGGGGTAAAAAAATTAAATTAGGTGAGGAAAAGTTATTTATAGAAAGTTACGATGCCCTAGAGGGCCGTGAGCATTTTATTAGTATTGAATCTCGTGACAGAAAAACTTTATATGCTTTTGTAAGACTTAGGGTTCCAACAAAATTTCCTTCTTTGGTAAAGGGGGGTCAGGGGGGATTCTACAAAACTTTCCCGGAGCTAGTTGGTGCTGGTTTAATTAGAGAGCTTCATACTTATGGAAAGTTAACTCCAGTTAATTCTGGAAAAGGCAAGGATATTCAACATCAAGGATTTGGCAAAAGGCTTATGTTAGAAGCAGAAGCTATTACTAAAAAAGCTGGACTAAAAAAGGTGGCAGTAATTTCTGGCATCGGAGTTAGAGAGTATTATAAAAAAATAGACTATGATTTAGAGGGAACTTATATGGTAAAAGATTTAAACGATTAAAAAGAAGTTACACATTAAATTACGTATTTGTTTTGTTACGTAGCTTGCTACGTAACATGCTACGTAACAAGATAAATTTATGACAAAAAACAAAAAACAAAAATACGAACTTATAGCTCCAGCCGGAAACACATCTAAGGCTAAGTATGCTCTAAAATACGGAGCTGACAGCATCTATCTTGGGATACCGGATTTTTCTTTGCGCGTTAGGATTAATAAGTTCAATGAAGATAATATTAAAGAAACGATTGAATATGCCCATAAGATCAATAAAAAGGTTTATGTAACTGTTAATATTCATGCTCACAATAGGCATATTAAAAATCTACCGGTTTATTTAAAACAGATAGAAAAATGGAAAGCCGACGGTATTATTGTTTCTGACCCGGGAGTAATAACCTTAGCCAAAAAACATTGTCCAAAAGTTCCTATTCATTTAAGTACTCAGGCAAATTGTACTAACTGGCAGACAGCTAAGTTTTGGTTTGATTTGGGGGTAAAAAGAATTGTTTTAGGGCGAGAAGTTACCTTAGAGGAAATCAGGGAAATAAAACAAAAAGTTCCTAAATTAGAATTAGAATACTTTGCTCATGGAGCAATGTGTATGAGTTATTCTGGCAGATGTCTCTTAAGCTCCTTTTTTGTTGGGCGAAGCGCTAATCTGGGAGATTGCGTTCAGCCTTGTCGGTGGGAGTATAATTATTATATAGCCGAGAAAAAGAGACCCGAACAGTTAATGAAGATTGAAGAGGACATTCAGGGTAGTTATATTTTAAATTCAAAAGACTTAGCTTTGGTAAAATATATTAATGACCTTAAAAAAGCTGGAGTAACTTCATTTAAAATAGAAGGTCGGGCAAAAAGCATTTATTATGTTTCTTTAGTATCTAAAATTTATAGAAAAGCTTTAGATTTAAAAGGGTCTAAAGATAAGACTAAAAGAGAGGTGAATAAATTATTCAAAGAGTTACAAACTTTAACCCATAGAGAGTACACAACAGGATTTTTATTTGGCCGCGATAAGGTTGAGCAAAAGTATGATCGGTCACATGATTTAACAAATTTTCAATTTGTAGGAGAATTAAAAGCGAGGGCAAAAAAATCTGAAATTAAAAAGCTAAAGTTAAAAGAAGGCATTTATTATAAAGTTAAAGTTCACAATGCTCTTTTTGTGAATGATAACATAGAGGTAGTTCAGCCAAAAAAAGACAAGATTAAAGTAAAGTTAAAAGATATTTATGATTCAGATGGCAAGACAATAAAAGAGGCTCACGGTGGACAAGAGAAGGTAGTTCTTGTTAAAATAAATAAAAACATAGAAAACATGTCGATTTTAAGGAGGAGGATGAAGTAAAGATTTGATTTATAAGCGACGTAGGGCGAGCGAAATATAAAAATGTATTTTTATATTTCCGAGTCGAGGAGGTTATATAAGTATATATGAATAAAAAAATAAAAGGAGGTATTTGGTACCTCGCTTTATTTACAATAGTTTTTTCTTATTTTTTCTTTTTACAATCTCCGGAGGTGTTGCCTGATCCAGATAGTTTTTATCATGCACGAATAAGTCAGATTTTGGGAGAAGGTAAAATTCAAGAAAATTTTCCTTATTTAAAATTTACAACGTTAAATGATGGTTATATTGACCATCATTTTTTATATCATTTATTTTTGGTTCCTTTTGTTAAGCTCATGGATCCATTGCAGGGGGTAAAAATTGCTCAAGCATTTTTAAGTTCTTTATTTGTTTTGCTTTTTTATTGGTTTCTAAAAAAAGAAAGAATAAAATACTCTTTCTTTTGGACACTTCTTTTAGTTTTAAGCTCACCTTTTATTTTTAGGGTTCTTTTAATTAAGGCTAATTCCTTGTCGTTAATTTTTTTAATTTTAGGACTCTACTTCATTTTTAATAAAAAATATTGGCAATTATTTGTTGTCAGTTATTTTTATGTGCTAGCTTATGGTGGTTGGCCACTTATGGTTATATTAGCAATCTTTTTTTTAACAGCCAGGTGGGCAGAGCAACATTTAATAGCTCAAAAATGGAAACAGGGTTTAAAAGGTTTGTTAGTTAGGTTAAAAATTCTTAAAAAGAAAAGTTTTTTAGAAAAAGAAAATTCAATGATATTGTTTTCAGTTTTAAACGGGGTGTTATTGGGAATTTTTTTAAACCCATATTTTCCTAAAAATTTATATTTTTACTATCAGCAAATTATTCAGATTGGAATTGTTAATTATGGAGACAAGGTAAACGTTGGTGGCGAGTGGAGTAGTTATCCGTTTTTAGATTTGATGAGCGCTAGTATTATAGTTTTTATTTTTCTGTCTTTATCTTTAGTCATATTTTTTATTTTTTTTAAAAAACAAAACGTTAAAAGTTTGACCCTGTTTTTTTTGTTAGGTATGTTTTTTCTAGCCACTTTAAAGTCTAGGCGATATGTAGAATATTTAATTCCTTTTTCGATTTTGTTTTCTGCTTTTTCAATAACTTACTTTTTAAAAGATGAATTTTATAAGGAATTTAAAAAATTATTTTGGGTATCTTATGTTAAGTTCAAGTTTGTGTTTTTTGTCTTGGCGTCTGTTTTAATTTGGGGATTTGTTTTTATTTCTTTTGAAGGTGTGTTGGAGGTGAAAAAAGATCTTTCCCAGGGATCTAATTATAATTATTATAAAGGAGCGAGTGATTATTTAAAAAACAACTCTAGGCCAGGGGATATTGTTTTTCATGGTGATTGGGATGATTTTCCTCCGCTTTTTTATCATTCCCCGGACAACTATTATATAGTAGGGCTTGATCCAACTTTTATGTATAACTATGACAAGGATTTATATAGGGCGTATGAAGATATAACAATGGGCAGGGATAGGAATAGTTTGTATGATAAAATATTAAATGATTTTGGTGCTAGCTATGTTTTTCTTGATACTAACCATTTAAATTTTAATGATAATTTAATTAGAGGGAGTAAGTTTGACTTGGTTTACAAGGATTCAGAAGCTTTTATTTATAGGGTTAAATAACTGGGTTGACTAGTTTTTTGTTTTTTATTAATATAATTCAATGCTCTTTAATTAAAAACCCCAAAACTAAAGGAGGTTGGGATCATGGACGAAATAAGAGAATCTTGTAGTGGTCGAAAGGTTAATTTAGATGTTTCTAATGAGGCTTGTCGTTTATTTGGATTTGATCATGGTGCTAGATTTGTTAACTCTGCCGGTGAGCAGGGTGCTGTAGCTGGAGTTGGTCCGATTAATCCAAATAACGATTCCGGTCCATTAACATTGTGGTATGAACTTGATCGGCACGAAGGGTGTGTTACTTTTCATTTTCCTCTTCAAGATGGAGATTTGAGACCGATTTAGTTTTTTAAAAAATAAGCTATCTACCCAAACCGTCGGCCAGTCAATTGGCTCAGACGGTTTTTTATTTTGTTAAATAAAAGGGTTTTTCCATTGACCCTGTTAAATAATTTTATTCGAAAATTGAATCGAAGATTCATTTAACTAGGGTTGACAAAAAAGCCAAAATATGCTATAATTTCTTATTAAAATTAAATTAATATTTATGAACTTATTTAGATCAATTATTATTATTTTAGCTATTATAGCTGTATTTGCCACAGCTAGCTTTACCTTGGCCGCTGACCCATTTAATACACCGGCTGAGATTGAAGTTATAATTAGGGATAATTCCGGCAACCTTATAAAGAATGCAAACTTTGAAGTTTATCATCAGGTACGTGATGCTGATGGTAAATTAGCCTTAGGTAAAAAGGTGGCAGGCGGCCACACAGGTAACCTGGGTAAAAAAACTATCAGAGTTAATGTTAAATCTTTTGTGGAAGCAGGCCTAGGCAATAGATTTGTATATAAAATTTTTACCAAAGAATCAAAAGCTGACCCGGTTTTCTTTTATGATAATGTTATCACCAACAACACCCATCCTACCGAAGTTTTTAAATTAAACTCAATCAAGATATCTTTATTTGATGCCAATGGCGTTGCTCTAAATGACAAGAGGTTTGTAGTTTACAAGGAAGATGTAGAAGACGGAGAGTGTGATTGTACTAGAAAAAAAATTATTTCTACCTCCACTGAAGATTTTGGCTGTAAGGAGCTTTATTTGTCCGGGGGAAATTATTCTATTGAAGTGCGTACTGATGGAAAATTGGTTTATAAAAAGAAATTTAATGTTTTATCTGGAAGATCTGAATTTGATTATTATTTAAGCATGTTAGATGTTTCTTTTAGGGACTCCTTTGGCGAGATTATTGTTAATAAGAAGTTTGAAGTTTATCACCAGGAAAGTAATGTAAAAAATGAGCTAATTTTAGGTCGAAGGATAGGTTCTTATAGTACCGAAGACTTTGGTAGGAAAAGTATTTTGCTTCCCCAGGGTGTTTACGCTATTAAATTTTCTGGAAACACCAGACAGCCTTATTATATAAATAACATTGAACTTATTGAATCAGTAAATAAAGTTATAGATTATAAGTTAGGCGGCATAAAAGTATCTTATTCTAATATTAGTGGAGATAAGAAATATGATGTTTTGAAAGGTAATCTTTACTATGAGGAACAAGGTGGTAGCGGTATTTTAAAAACCGGAAAGAAAATAACTGGAGTAAAAGTATATTATGATGAGAGTGAAATTTTTGAATTACGAAAAGGTTCATATGTCTTGGTTGTTGGAAAAGAAAAATTTCACAATTTAGAAACTTGTGATAATAAAGAAAATGTATTTTTTATAAAAAGAACGGGTAGTGGATATTCTTATAATTTTGAAAATAATTGTATTGTAACTCCGCCCTCAGTTAGCGTTCCATCAGGGGTTGACCCAACTTTATTTATCTACGGCAAAGAGAGACTTAAAAGCTTAGCCGAAGAACAAAGAAAGGCAGTAGTTTTAAAACAAGAGCTTGAAAAGATTATGGGTAAAGGTCAAATTGGCGTTGAGGCTAGAAATTGGCATATACTTGTTAATTCTTATATTTATGGAGAATATGATCCAGCTGAAATTGCCGATACAATAAAAAGAGGACCTCAAGCGGTCCACCCAACGATTGTTGCTCCAAGTTGGAGAAAATCAAATGATTATAAAAAATATTTGAATAGAATAGGAAGATAAGAAACATATAACATACAAAATATTTATGTCATTCCGGAATTTTTCTGAAAGAAAAATATCCGGAATCCCAAATAAATAAAAGCTATTGGGGTATCAATAGCTTTTATTTATTTTCAATATTTTGCCAGTGGTAAAAAACGGTATTGTCTAAGAGGCTCTTTTTTTGTTTTTTAAAACTATTCCAATCGATAGCACCAATACGGCAAGAGCCGTTACAATTAAGTATTTGTTTAATTTATTTTTGGTTGGCTTATGATTTTCTTCAGCGGCATAAGCTTTTTCTCCTAAAACGCTACCCAAGTTAATATCCTCTAGATAGCGTGGCAACAATCTATAGCCAGATTCAGTTTTAGTTAGTATGCCAGTCACCTCGGCAATTTGACCCGGGGCACATTTGTCTAAGTTTATTCCAGTGTATTTATTGATTTTAATTTTTAATTCCTGAGTGTCGTCGTCTATCCATAAGGTGTCACCTTTATGTTCGGTAATTTCCCCATTTACTTTTATCAAGTTTCCAATTAAATTGTCGTCGATATCTTCTATAAAAACCTCTTTTTCAATTGGTAAGTCTTTTTTATTTAAAAACTCTATATCGTCTTGAGTTTTTATTTTAATTCTTGTTTCGCCTTGGGCTTTTGATATTTCCCCGAATATTTTTACCTTGTCTCCTAGTTCAAGTTTAGGAAAATTTTTATTATACATATAAATTTGTAAGCCCTCTAAGTAAAATATTTGCTTTCCCAAGAGTCCTGGTGGGACGGTTACTAATCCAATGACCTCAACTCTTGAACCCGGTTCTAAATTTTTTATATCCTCTAATTCTATTAATGGATCAGGCTCATTGCTCGTAAAATATTCCGAATAATCAGTAAAGCTAGAAAAATCTAAAAAGTCCGGTTCTTCCCAGGGCGTTATATTGTATGTCCATGACCAGTTGTTATTTTTATCAACATTATAACTCATCTCCTCCTTTGCTTTATCGTAGGAAATTTTATCTATGAGGTCTTCATCAGGGCCCATTAAATATATACTGTCAGAATTATTGTTTAAATTTATCTTGGTATCACTTTTAGTAAAAACTATGTATTCTTGGGCTTCTACAATTGTGTTGTTTTTAATTTTAAATTTTCCCGATTTGCTCTCATCTTTTAATGTCCATCCAGATAAATCAATTTCAAATGGATTAGGGTTAAACAATTCTATAAATTCCTGATCATCTCGACCGGCTGGATTGGGAAAAATTTCAGAGATTAAAATAAGTGGATATTTTTTATTATTGTCATCTTGGGGCCAATCCCTGTCATCCTGAGCTTGTTTAAGGATCTCCCCGTTTTTGTAACCTTTTATTTTATCCGAGAAAATATTAATTAAAAAATTTTCTGTAGTTGATGCATTTCTGTTATCAAAAATTGTTAATTTTATTTTGTATTTACCAGCCTTATTATAAGAGTGAGTGGGATCAATCAATGTGCTGCTGTTGTCATCGTCAAAATCCCACATAAAGAAAAGCTCATCACCATCTGGATCATAAGAGTCCGAAGCATCAAAAATCACTTGTTCATTAATTCTTGCACCAGAAATTGCCTCTATCTCAATTACAGGATAATTATTTATTGGATCTAAGTTGTTTTTTTCTCCGGGTGTTTGCTTTGTTGTCCAGCGCCAGATATCCGTATCATCTTTTGCATAACTTAAACCCTCCTCTGCTTTTTCAATGTAAGAAATTTTATCAATTAATTTTCCCTTAGAATCATATAGTTTTATTTCATCACCACCAAAATTATTTAAGGCTATTCCTGTTTCATCTCTATAAAAAATAAAAAAATAATTTGGCCTAAGCAGTGAATCGCTATAATTTTTAAAATCAATAGTAAAAATCCTTTCGCTATTATCTTGAAGCTGCCAACCATTTAAACTAATTGTTCTGTTTCCAGTATTTGTAATTTCAATAAATTCTTTTTTATTATCGGTTTCAGTTGGGTTGGGTAGAATTTCAGTAAAAATAATCTTTGGAGACTCTTCTTGATTGGTTGATGGACTTTTATTGTGAAATTCTTGACCACTAGAGCTTTCAGGCTGAGCACTTTCTTCTTCTTGGGTTGTTGCAAATTCTTTCCAGTTATTTGAAGTATAATCGGGCAGGGTAAAATCTATTCTTTTTAAAACATTTTCTTTTGCCTTAATATATGTAAAATCTTCTACAACATTACCTTCACCATCTAGTAGTTGCAACCTTTCCCCGGATTCATTAAGAGATCCCCAGGAGCTATCTAAAATTAAACCTGTGAAATTATTTTCTACAGAAAACTTTATTGGATCTTGGCAAATAACAGCCTCAGCATTTGGCGAAAGGGAAAAGCCAGCATTAAATTCATTTAAGGAATGTTTAATCCCGTCTGGTTTTGTGGCAGAAAATCCTTCCACAAACTTCCATCCTTCTAAATCTATAGTTTGATTGGTATTATTAAATATTTTTATATATTCATAACCGCCGGTCTTATAGGCGCCAATTTCTATTACTGTTACATCTAGTGAGCTGGCGGCTAGGCAATTATTACCAAAAAGAAAAAAAGCAACCATCGCTGCTATAATTAATATCTTTTTAATAATTTTTTTCATGTAATAAATCTTAAATCATCAACCTGAAATCTAAAATTTTTTATATACTATAAGTAAACAGGCTTATTACTCCAAAGAAAACAGCTAGCACCAAAACAATCCAGCTAACAGTTATTAAGATCGGCATGCCTGTTAAAACAAAAAGGAAAATGAATCCAACTCCACCAACTTGCAAAATCATTTTAATTTTACCCCATCTGTTAGCTTGAACAATTTTACCATTATTTTTTCTAATTCCGCCATTAACAATTAAAAAGATTTCAATAAATACTATTGCAAGGGCCAAGTACAAGCTTAAATATTGGTCTATTAATAAAAAAGCAGTTGCTCCTATTAACAGTTTGTCGGCAACTGGATCATAAATTTTACCCCACTCAGTTATTTGATGTCTGGTTCTCGCCATTGCCCCGTCAATTGCATCGGTTAGGGCAGCAATTACAAAGGTGATCAAGGCAAGAAGAAATTGTTCTTTTAAGATTAACCAAATAACAATAGGCGTCATTACAAATCTGGCAATCGTAAAATGATTTGGTAGCCAGTTATGCGGTATTGCCCAAAGGATAATTTTGTTTATTATTTTGTCTGTTGGTTGAAGTTTTGGAAAGTGATCTCTGAATTCCATGATTATGTCATTCCGGATACCGATCCGGAATCTTTTTAATTAAGTTTAAATAAGTGAGGTCACGGCGGGATTCGCACCCGCGAATAACGGTTTTGCAGACCGTCGCCTTAGACTACTTGGCTACGTGACCAATCATACAACAAAAATTAGGCGAAAGCCCTATTGAATATTTAATATAATAACAAAAAAACTTTTAAAAGTAAACCCCGTTTTACCCTGTTGAATAATTTTCATGGAAAATTACATCAAAGATGTATTTAACGGGGTGAATGTATTTTCAATGCAATTCTGCCTATGGCGGAATTATTCAATCAGGGTAAAGAGTTAGAAACAAAAAACAGCGACCTGATTAGGTCGCTGTTTTTTTATGTATTTTATTGTAACACTTCTATTTTTAATTTTCTTTTTCCGAAGTTTAGAGCTTGTTGCCTGGTTTCCATCCAGATATCAACCCTGTCTCCGTAACGAGGATGAGTCCTATCTTCTACGATAAATACCTTGTCTCCAAAATATTCTGGGATTCGGACCTTTGTGCCAAACTTTAAAAAGTTGGCTGCGATCGTCCCGTCATGAACGTGAGTTCCATTAGCGGTGATAAACGGAGTGCTATCACATTGGTCAACTGTACTTGAATAAGCTGTCAGAGTAACATATTTAGTATATGCAACCTCTATTTTTTGCTCAATTAATTCTCTTTCTTCAAAATTACCAGCAGTTTGCATGCCAGGCATCTGAGGTCTGGCCTTTAAAACAGCTTTATTATATACAATTGCCTTGTTTTCCGGTTTTTTTACAGTATTAGCTAAGGTAATATGCGGAAAACAAAAGTTTACTAGCATGGATAGTAGAATGATCGCGTTTAGCGTTTTCAGGGGAACATCGTCTAGTTCCGCTGGAATTTCGCTTTTCTTTACCCTCCTTAGAAGGTTTTTTGTCATAAACAGGTGTTTAGTTAATAATTTATAGGGATTCCTCCAAATAAAAAACCCCTTACCATAAGGGATTTTGCTTTTTTAGAGATAACTCTATTATAGCATATATGGGCAAAAAAGTCAATAGCTTGACCCCAAATTATTGACATGTCAAGGCCATTTAGAAATGTCATACTTTGAGCCAAATAGAAATGTCCTACC
>CAYNJS010000022.1:0-13951 GCA_964397635.1 uncultured Gammaproteobacteria bacterium | reverse complement strand
GCAAACTGCCAAACTTTTTAAAATTAAACTTTGTTTTATCCTGAGTATATCTCCCCTCGCTGCGGCTAACTTTAATAATTTTTATTTTTTTAAAAAATTTATTTTTTTGTTTATTTAGTTTTATCATTGCCCCGTCTAATTGCTCCGGATGATCTTCGATAAAGAAAACTTTATCAAACACCTTTGTCTTTTTATGATTTAAAATAATATTCAGTTTTGGTTCATCGGTAACTATAGTTTGATCAAAAAATTCCCCCACCCCAGAGTTATCTATCTTCATTTTTTGAAACAGACACTCACCATAAGAAAGTAGTATTAAATAATTCTTATTTTTCTTAACTGCTTTTAAAAAATCTATTGAATCCTCAAAAAGATATTTTTTTGCATTCTTTATTAAATTATCAAATTCTGCTTGTAATTTTTTACCGTCTATGCCTAATTCTCTTTCCAGTTTTTTTATTTGAACGTAAGGACTATACTTAGGCCTAGTATCAGTATCAACACAATAATAAGAATCTTTAAATTGTTGCTCGCTAACCCCATTTTTTAAAAAAATCTTCAAAAGGTCGTCCTTAAATTTCTTTGTATAAAACAAAGTATCATCAAAATCTATAAAAAATAATTTACCATTACCCCTAGTCATGTTTGTTTTTTGTTAGAGATAAAATAGTTTCTCCCAAATTTTCTAAATTATGCCTAATCAAAGTTCTTTTTAGCTCATCGATTTTATCCTGCTTATGCCTTGCCTCACCAATTAAATCACCGCCAATTGCCTTATATTTTTTACCCCTAAAATCTTCTTCATTAAAATCAACAAAATATTCTTTCTTACTGGCATATTTTTTTATTAATTCTTCGCTCGGCTTTTTGTTATTATAAACAACGTAATCTAAAGAATTTTTACCTAAATATTTTTCTACCTCTTTGGCAAAGTCTGTTACCAAAAAATTATCACTATGGCCAAACTTAGTCATTAAATTACAAAGATAAATCTTTTTAGCTTTTGCTATACCAATAAAGCTTGCTAAATCATTAACCAAAAAATTAGGGATAATACTAGTATAAAGATCACCCGGACCAATTACAATAAAATCCGCCTCACTTATTACCTCCTTAGCTTTTGGGTTAATTTCCCCCTTAGGGCTTAGGAAAAATCTTTTTACTTTTTTGCTTAATAAATTTTCAGAAGTGTCTATTTGCCCCTCTCCAACCATCATCTCGCCATTTTCAAATTCAGCAAAAAGCTTTACCTTGTCCAAAGTCACTGGCACAACTTTTCCTTTAATCTTTAAAATTTCCTCTAACGCTAGAATTGCGCTATCAAACCCGCCAGTAATTTTTTCTAAGGCAGAAATAAATAAATTTCCAAAATTATGTCCCTTCAAGCCACCATTAGTAAATCTGTAATTAAAAAGCTCTCTCATTAATAAATCAGATTCACTTAAAGCCACCAAACACTGCCTAACATCACCTGGCGGCAAAACTCCTAACTCATCACGAAGCCTGCCAGTTGACCCACCGTCATCAGCCATCGAAACAATGGCGCTTAAATTTAACTCTTTATTTGTCTTTAAAGCTGACAGTACAGTAAACGTTCCCGTTCCACCTCCAATAACAACTATATTTATCATAACTTTATATATTATTCCGAACAAATACTACAATACTGGATAGTATTGTAGTATTTGTTTAATTTATTTTTAATGATTTAATTGTAGAGCGGATAAAATTATATAGATAATATTTCATTTTATTTACTGGTAAATTCCAAAGACCTAAAAATTCTACCACTTCATTATTTGGACAAAAACCAATTTTAAATCTGGTTATGCCGTCCCAACTTTTTTGACTACTACTTCCCTCTTCTGTTGATTTTACCCCGCCTAGATCATAATACTTTTTCCCTTTATTTTTTGCATCCAGTATTGCCTGCCATTGAAGGAGGTATGGCGCCATCATATTTTTATGTTCACCACTTGATGCTCCGTGCATATAAGTACACACCCTTCCAAAGCAACCAACTAATGCCCCGGCAATAATTTCCCCTTCAAAGGTTGCTAAATAAAGTTTTGTTGCGCCCCAAGAATTATTTAACAATTTCCAATAATAATCCTTATCGTGAATGGCAAAATTATCTCTTTTTGAAGTTGTTTCAAGTAACTCCCAAAAATTTTCAAAGTCTTTTTCTGGAACTAGATTCCCGCCTTCCTGCCCGCAGTTGCTACAGCGTTGCAGGCGGGCGCGGGAATGACATGAGGAGGGAGCGCTCTGTTTATAACTTAACTTAATTTTTACCCCTTTTTTCTCTGCTAATCTAATATTATACCTATGCTTGGATTTCATTTTTTGTAAAATATCTTTTTCTTTGTTTTCTAAATTTATGAAAAAAGTAGAGCGTGGTTGAATATCCCTATTAGCTCTAACAAAACCTAATTTTTGTAACTTGTAATCTGTAACTTGTAATGGACCTTTTTTGTTAATTCCAAAATCCGTTCTAATTACTATTGCTTTTTCTTTTTTGGCTATCTTTTTTAATTCTTCTATTAAATTATCTAAAATTAATCTAAAATCTTCATCCTTTAGTCTCAAGTCAACCACCGGCCCCCTATAAACTTCTATTGTTTTTTGCCTTAAAGCCAAATCATCTTTAAAGGCCAAGTAACTGGCAACTAATTTATCATCACCATCTACTACTCCTAGCCGCCAAATCTTTTTACCCAAGCTTTTTTGAAAATCTCCCCATTCAAAAGATTGTAATAAGCCACCATCTTCGGCATTGCTTGTTACAAATTCATTCCAACTATTTTTTTGATCATCGTTAAAATAAAGTATATGCATAAACCAATTCGGAGCTCAACTCCGATTTATTTATTCTAAAATATATTTTCTTAATTCCTTTTTATCTTTAAAATAAAACTTATTTTCTTCCATGAAATTTTTATATTCCTGAAAACTATTAGATTGATTTAAAATTATCTCTTTACTACACAGAGTTCCTTTTCTCCTGCCAATATAATCCAATACACTGGAATATTCCCAAGGCTCATCGCCATACCCATGAATAAAATAATTTTGATTTATATATGAAGACAAATGCAATAAATATTTATTAGAATCCACATAGGTCGCCTTAAACCTTCCTTGAAAAAGTGACCCTGTACGATCGTATTTTTTATTAAAATAATTAGTATAACCGGTTCCTATCTTATGCATAAATATTTTAATTCCTTCATCTTCTTTCTGTTCTAATATAAAATGATAATGATTTGGATTTAAACAATAAGCAATGATGTTTACCAAATTTCCGGAGCTCAACTCCGATAAGTTCTGATAAATTTTATTTTACTACTATATTAATTAACTTGCCTTTTACAAAGATAACTCTTAAAACATCTTTATCTTCGGTCCATTTTTTAATTGATTCATTGTTTAAGGCTAACTCTTTGGCTTCACCTTCTTCGATATCAACTGAGACCAAAATATTCTCTCTTACCTTTCCATTAACTTGAACTACTAAGCTTATCTCTTCTTCTTTGATTAACTCTGGATTATATTTTGGCCACTCTTCTAAAAAGATAGATTTTTTGTTACCCAAACTTTCCCATAGCTCTTCTGCAAAATGTGGAGCAAACGGAGCTAAAAGCTGTAAAAACTTTTGCATTGCTCCTTTTGGTATAGCATCAAGCTTACTAGCATAATTAATAAAAATCATCATTTGTGAAATTGCGGTATTAAATCTAAACCCTTCAATATCTTCGGTAACTTTTTTAATTGTTTTATGAAATAAATTAATCAGTTCCTTTGGCGTATCCCCGCAACTACTTCCGCTATGCGCCTTGCCGCCGCCACACTGATACAATTCTTTTTCTTCAAAAATTTTCCAAACTTTTAACAAAAACCTGTGTGATCCTTCCATGCTCTTGGTGCTCCAAGCAATGGCCTGGGAAAATGGGCCCATAAACATTTCATATAATCGCAAAGTATCAGCTCCGTATTTTTCTATTACATCGTCCGGGTTAATAACATTGCCCCAACGCTTACTCATCTTGCGCCCGTCCTCTGCCA
This sequence comes from uncultured Gammaproteobacteria bacterium, assembly GCA_964397635.1. Lineage (GTDB taxonomy): Bacteria > Patescibacteriota > Patescibacteriia > JAACEG01 > JAACEG01 > CAYNJS01. Next base: position 9,886 of record CAYNJS010000022.1, on the reverse strand, counting down.
TAATTAATCCAACGTGCTGTAACTTTTTAAATGGCTCCTCATAATTAACTACTCCGATGTCAAATAAAAACTTATGCCAAAATCTGGCATAAATTAAATGCCTGGTAGCATGTTCTGCTCCACCCACATAAAAATCCACCGGTGACCAATACTTTTCCTTATTTTTATCTACTAAAGCTTTATCATTATCAGGATCAATATACCGAAGATAATACCAGCTAGATCCAGCCCACTGAGGCATAGTATTGGTTTCTCTTTTTGCCCCACCCCCACATTTAGGACAATCCACATTAACCCAGTCGTAAATTGCAGCAAGCGGTGATTCCCCTGTTCCTGTTGGCTCGTATTTTTTTATCTCTGGCAAAGTTACGGGTAAATCACTAACCGGAACTGGCACAACTCCACACTTATCACAGTGGATTACCGGAATTGGCTCGCCCCAATATCTTTGCCTGCTAAAAACCCAGTCGTTTAATTTATAATTTATCTCGGCTTTGCCTAATTTTTCTTTTTCTAGCCACTCGATCATTTTCTCTTTAGCTTCTTTGGTTTTTAGTCCGTCTAAAAAACCAGAATTGATATTTTTTCCTTCTCCAATATAGGCTTCTTTGGCGTTCCGAGCTTCCTGCCCGTCCGTCAGGCGGGAATCCGGGATCTCCTGATTAGATTCCGGCTCGTGGGCCGGAATGACATTTGGTTTAACCACTTCTTTAATTTCAATTCCATATTGTTTAGCAAATTCAAAATCTCTTTCATCATGAGCCGGAACAGACATTATTGCTCCGGTTCCGTAGTGCGCCAGAACATAATCAGCAATAAAAATTGGGATTTCTTCGTTATTGACTGGATTAATGGCTTTTAAGCCCCTTATCTCTACCCCTGTTTTACCTGCCTGCCGCGTCCGACCAGCCTTAAATTCACGCTTTAGCCATTTTCTTCCAAATCCAGTTTTTAAATCATGCTCCCTTTTTACAGCCTCCTTTCTTGACTTAAATTCCTCATAATGAATAATTCTTTGTGGTTTATGTGTTTTTGTATACTGAGAACCGTTTCCTTTTAGGTGTTCCCTCCATCGTTTTTGCAAATCTTGAGTTTGCCCTATATATATAGACTCGTCATCACAAAGTATTGCATATACAAAATACTGGTCTGGTCGCGGCGCAGGCAGGTCTTTAGCCAAGTCTGTTCTTTCTAAGTCTGATTTTTTAGCAGCTTCATGAATGTATTTTTTAACCTCATCTAAATTCTTAATTCTTGATTCCATTTCATGAATCAAAGAGTGTTCAGGCGATAGCACCATATAAGTGCAACCAAATAAAGTGTCTGGTCTGGTAGTAAAAACTTTAATTTTTTTATCATTTACACACCCCATCTCATTGTCTTTTGGCTTTTGAGTACAGCAATCACAAGGAACTAAAAACTCGATTTCTGCTCCCTCGCTTTTTCCAATCCAGTTTCTTTGTTGTTCTTTAATAGAATCCTCCCAATCAAGTTCATCCAATCCTTCTAATAACCTATCTGCATAATCTGTTATTTTAAGCACCCACTGTCTAAGAGGTCGTCTTTCCACCTCACTATCACATCTCTCGCATCGTCCTCCTTCTAAATCTTCGTTGGCCAAAACTGTTTTACATAGAGGACACCAAATAACTGGCTCACTGGATTCATACGCTAAACCTTTTTCTAACATCTTTAAAAAAGTCCACTGGGTCCATTTGTAAAATTCCGGGTCAGTAGTATTAACTTCCCGGCTCCAATCATAAGTAAACCCGATTTTCTCTAACTGTTCTTTAAATCTTTTAACGTTTTTTTCTACGGCTACTTTTGGGTGAACTTTATTTTTAATAGCATAGTTTTCTGCCGGCAAGCCAAAAGCATCCCACCCCATTGGATGAAGCACATTATACCCTTGCATCATTTTTTGCCTGGCATAAACGTCAGTAGCAATATAACCTTTAGGATGGCCAACATGAAGACCATCGCCTGATGGATAAGGAAACATGTCTAAAATGTAATATTTTGGCTTATCAGTTTTATCAGATGTTTTATAAATTTCATCACTAGCCCATTTATCCTGCCATTTTTTCTCGATATCTTTAAAGTTGTATTCTCCCATATAATTAATTTTCTTTAAAAAATAATCTTAAACTAATCTTATCTTAAAAGTTATTCAAAATCAAGGAAAATAAAAGACCCCTAGTCTTAGAGACCTAGGGGCATTACATGGCTGTCGCTAAAAAAATTAATGTGGAAAATAGCCGGCGGCTATCAGCTCGTATTTTGCTTCTGGATATAGCTTGGTTAAGTCATTATAAACAGATAATACATCCTTAACTTGCCACTTTCCCGGACTGAAATAAACAACCAAATAATATTCAATCGGATCACTGTCGCTGTAAAACGGTTCTTCTGCTACTTTAAAAAAAGCTATGCAACCTTTATAATAGGCAACAGGACCGATATCCAAAACTTTTCCTGATTTTTGCGAATTAACAACGTCATTTATCATTGGCTCGAAAATTTTAGCCGCCTTAGGCTTACTTGCAGCAACAGCTGCAGATGAAAAAAAGATGCTTAAGACAAAACATAAAGCTAAAAAGAGCAATCCGGTTTTCGATTTCATTTCAACACCTCCTTATGTTTATATTAATTACAACTATTTACTCATTCACGCCTATATTATATTTAATTTTAACTAAATTGTCAATACAAAATAATCTTGACATATAAAAAAGTAAATTACCATTTACACTCCGCTGGAAGTACGCACTTATTATTTTGCCATATTTGACAACATATATATGATGGATTAAATGCTTTACAAAAATTATCACTAGTACACTGATCTCCCTCAACTACTGATTCTGGTAAACGACAAACACAACAACCATGGGCATTATTAGTATTATTAGCTACAACATTTACCACGTCCCAAGATTTTGCCCCGTCTTGATTTTTACATTTTTCCTCACATAAACTTTCTACATAATCCATATTCATCCCACTACCACCTAAAGTAGAGGCGCCGGAAAGAGAAAAAGCGTCTTCATCGTTTAACACTTTATCACATTCTTGAAGTGCTAAAGTTGCTACATCTGTTGTCTTTTTGTGACAACAACAATGCTTATAAGATCCGTCTTGTGCGCCATTAAATAATGGTTTATTACCACATTCAGAGTCTGGCTTTTTTTCTTGAAAGCGTTCATCACATACTGTTTTTTCCCAACCGCATTTTTCGCTTACGGCTTGAAGCGCGCTAATTTCTTCGGTGGTTGTAAGTTTTACAATTTCGGGATTTACCAAATTAAGAAGCGTATAAGAAAGCAGAGCTAAAACAAGGCCGGTCATTGATCCCCAAATATATTGTTTGGCTTTACCTATTTGATTAGCATTGCCCCCGGAAGTAAGCCAAGTTATCCCGCCTAAAGCTAAAACTATTACCGCCAGTATGCCGGTAACCGACATGCCGAATTTATAAATTCTGGAGATATAGCCTTTAAGCTCGTCAAAACCGCCATCCACTGTAACTGATGGCTGGGGATTATCTCCAATCAAAATTGATGGCGTAAATTCTATGTCTTTGGCTAAAACTTCTGTGCCTAAAACAAACTGGAGTGCCAGGATAAATAATAAAATGAGGATAATTTTTTTGGGGTTCATAAGTATAAGATTGAAAGATTAAAATGTTTTTTGAATTTCCGGAGCTCAACTCCGAATTCTCGGAGTTGAGCTCCGTGGAATATGAGTTCTTCATACTAAATAAATTATACAGAAAAAAGAAAAAATAAGCAAAAAATAAAAGACCCCTAAGTTTAAAACTTAGAGGCACAGATAAAATATCAAAAAAGATCAAGGTATCCAGCAGCTATTAACTTATACTTTATATCGGGATACTCTTTTTCTAAAAATTCAGGGGCACCTACTCGATCAATCTTCCACTTTTTAGGGGTATGGTACACAACAATAAATGAAAGGACATCGGGAACTATTCCACCATCTCTAGCTCTTGCTGTAATAATTACCGGCACAATACTTATGTTTGGATTATAACTAATAGGTTCTTCCACTTTTTCAACACTGATAAATCTTTTGTTTCGCTCAAGAAGAGCGCTAACAAACTCTTTTTTTGTCTCTTTATCCATTACAAATTCTTGATCTTTAGCACTACAACCTACTGTAAATAAAACGAAAAATGTTATAAAGAACAAACAGGCTATTTTCTTCATTTTAAAACCTCCATAGTTTTATTTTTAAAATTTTATTAATACCTGTTTTATATATAAACAGAATAATATTAATTAACAAATTAGTCAATAATTATCCATAATTATCCCTAATTTTATCCCTAAAAATTTTATTATTCAGTCATATAAAAAAATTATTTTGAGTTTGAGCAGAAATGTTGGTCAACCCCATTAAACTTACAATATGCAGCGCCCGCACAACACATAAGACTATTTTTTTCTTTGCAAGGTTTATTTACAGTACTACAATTATCTATACATTTACCACCCCAACAACGACCATCACTGCCATTTGGCATTTTACATAATTCTAAAGGCTCATAAAAATCATACTCTGGCAAACAACTGCTAACACCTTCTTTGCCCTGGCAATCATCAATTTCATCACAAGTTTTATCTGGATAAAAATCTCTGGTATGTTTTTCAATTCCTGTATCACTTTCAAAAAAATCCCAACGATCACAAGCTTCTTTGTTTTTTTTGCCATTACATTCAACAACAACTTTACTTTTCTTCTCTTTTTTAACGCAACAGCCTGAATGATCTTCTATAGAACAACAACAATACGTATAAGCATTATCCTCTTTGCTGTTTTTTTTAGGTTTATTTCCGCATTTATCTTTTGCCTCATTTCTTACCTGAAGATTTTTATCACACTCTGTTTTTTGCCAACCACAGCCTTTTTTTACGGCTTGAAGCGCGCTAATTTCTTCGGTGGTGGTAAGCTTTACAATTTCGGGATTTACCAAATTAAGAAGCGTATAAGAAAGCAGAGCTAAAACAAGGCCGGTCATTGATCCCCAAATATATTGTTTGGCTTTACCTATTTGATTAGCATTGCCCCCGGAAGTAAGCCAAGTTATCCCGCCCAAGGCTAAAACTATTACAGCTAAAATTCCTGTTATTGCCATGCCAAAACGGTAAATACCGGAAATATAACCTTTGAGGGCATCAAAGTTGCCGGTTATTGTAATTGATCTTGGTGGACCAACTCCATCGCCCCCAATATCACTATATCCCGGTATATCCACTAATGGATCATAATCTATTGTGTCTGCTAAAACTTCTGTGCCTAAAACAAACTGGAGTGCCAGGATAAATAATAAAATGAGGATAATTTTTTTGGGGTTCATAAGTATAAGATTGAAAGATTAAAATGTTTTTTGAATTTCCGGAGCTCAACTCCGAATTCTCGGAGTTGAGCTCCGTGGAATATAATGACGGAAGAGCTTAACCGATGAACTTTTCGCTATCGTCTTTATCTTTAATTTCACTAATAATCCTTTCAAATGTTTTATCTGTTATATCTCGTCCACCTAATCCAACAACAAAACTTTGGACTTTAGAAAAAATCCCCCTCCCGCCTGCATCCGTCGCGGCGGAAGCACTGCGGGCAGGTGATCCCCCTTTATTAAAGGGGGAATTATGAAATAAGGCTTTAATCTCTTCTGCCAAAATACCTTCTTTTCCAAGGGAAATACTCTTATCTAAAACCGCAACGTATTTTACTTTTTTCAAAACAGATAAAATATCCTCTTTTGGTAACGGCCTAAAACTTCTAATCTTTAAAACCCCTGCAGAAATCCCCCTTGTTCCCCCTTTGCCAAAGTGGGAATTATTATCTAAATAATGTTTTACAGTTCCGGCCATTGAACCCATGGCAATAAATACGACTTCCGGATTCGGCGAGCCATAATACTCAATCAAGCCATTATCTATTAATTTTTTACCTTTTTTGATTTTTTCTCTCTCCTTCTTAAAGACTCTGTTCCAGGTTTTAATTTCTTTTTGGATCAGCTTTTTAGAACCTTTAACTGCTTCGTGAAGTTCTTGCCTAATCTCTAAATAATCCGGTGGTGTAGCAAAAGCGCCAAAGCTCCTTGGGTTCTTAGTATCTAAATATGTTCCCTTTTTAGGGGTGTACTTTGGTAAAAATTTATTAACTTCTTTTTGTGATGGAATTTCTACTGGTTCATAAGTATGAGTTAAAACAAAACCATCGACATTAACCATTACTGGCACATTAATACGCTCTGCAACTTTATAAGCCACTAAATGCAAGTCCACTGCCTCTTGAAGGTTTTCTGCAAAGAGCATTATCCAACCAGCATCCCTAACTGTCATTGCGTCTTGATGGTCACAATTATGCACTAAAAATCCATTAACAATATAATTATTCGTTTCCGTTTCTATATTATAAACTTTTCTTTTTTTATTAATTTGTTTTACATCTAAAATTTCCAAACGAGATTTTACTGATTTTAATGTCATTTTTAATAGATTTTCTCTTTTCCGAGTTATAACCGGTCTACATTTTATAAAAAATTCCGGAACATTCTTAATTTTAATATGATAATTATCATTCTTGTAATATCCACCTCGTCTGTTGTCGGTATAAATTTTAAACTTTAAATTTAATGATTTTAAATATTTGGAAATTCTCTTAATTATAATTGTATCATTATTATAAATAACAGCTGTCTTGTCTTTATGAGGACCGGTTCCTTCTGCGTCATACATACCTGATATATATCCTCTGGCAAAATCTTTATTTTCATTGTGTTTATCTAAGAATTTTTTAAATTTTTTAGCTTCCTTATTTAAAGTAAGAATAGCTATAAAATACCCTTCTTTTTCTAAATATTTTACTTTTTTAACCGGGTAATCAAAATAATTAGACCATTTAATAAATGTATCTATCATTTCTTCGTCTTTAGCTTTTAATCTAAAATGAAATCTAGTGTCTTGAGCATAAAAACAACCATCGCCGTCGGAAACACCAGCTAACCACCCTTTCTTAAATTGATCATTAATGGAGTAATTATAACCAAACCAATGCAAATTTTTTCCTTTTAACTTTTTAGCTTTAGTCCAATGATCATGACCTGTTCTTTGATAAAATTTATGATCAGAAGTACAAGTTAAGCTAAATTTATCAGTTTTTAATTCAACCAAATCATTTGAATACCTTTCGTACAGTCGTTTAACTTTTGTAAAACGCAAATTTCCTTTTTTGTCTTTTCCTAATACTAAATCACCCTTTTTAACCTTATGAATAGGTTTATATGTTAAGTCACCCATTAAAACTTCAGCTTCTTTTGTAAAGCACCAAATAGTAATTGGAGCGGATACCCCTCTGTTAGCACACGTCATAACAACCGGCAATCTCATCCCTGCGATATTAAAAACAACCTCTGTCATTAAAAGCAGTCCTTGCGAACTGGTAGCCGTATAAACCCGCGAGCCGGCTGCTGAGGAGCCAAGTACAATTGAAGCTGCGGCAAATTCACTCTCTGCTCTTACATATTCATAATTAGCTTTACCGTCAGCCTTTAGCTTAGCCAAATCTTCAACAATATGGGTTTGCGGAGTGATTGGATAAGCGCTAACTACTGCTGGTTTAATAAGGTTTATAATTTTAGCGATTGCGTTGGAACCTTCTAATATTTGTTTCATATTATGATTATTATTCGTTATATAAATTACAAGCTGTCATTCTGAGCTTGGTTTAGAATCTATTTTGAGATCCTGAAATAAATTCAGGATGACAGAACAGAGGAAATTATTTTTTATCTAATTTCATTTCTATTGCTTTAGCCGGGCAAGCTTCGGCACAAATTCCACATCCTTTGCAATAGTCTAATTCTGATTCGTAATAAACTTTGCCAGTAGAATTTTTCTTTCCTTTTTTATTAGGATAACAAATTCCCTCCGGACAAATCCTATTACAAGTATTACAAGCAATGCATTTTTCACGAATAAAATCTGGCACGTATGTTCGCCAGCCACCTGTCTTGTTTTTTCTGGTGCTACCAGGCTTTACTGATAAATTATGTTTCATATTTTTAGAATTTAATATATACCTTGAATTACGAATTGTCTATTTTTAAAACCGCTCGCTCCTCAAGGTTCGGCTTTTTCCCATCTCCAGCCAAAGCGGAATACTCCTCAAAGCCAAACCTTTCCAGCTTGCTCATCCATTTGACGGTTTCGTAAACCAAGGTTTATAGAATATAGAATAATTTTAAAATCCCCCTTAATCCCTTTTTCTAAAGGGGGAAAACCATCTTTATAGCTCCTTCTTTTATTAAATGATAGTTTATTAATAATTAGAAATTAGAAATTTTTATCGTAAGCCTCTTCAACGGCTTTTATATTTTTTTCTAAAATATCTCCATGGAATTTATCTTTTAAAGCCTTCTTAATTGAAGCAATTTTAATAAGACCAGAAAACTTTGCAAAAGCCCCTAACATTACTGTATTAATAATAGGCCTGCCCAAAACTCGAAGAGCAATATCAGTTGCCCCAATTGTTAAAATGTTTTTTTCTGCTACTGGAAATTTTCCTTTAAAAAGTTCCTTGGCACTTTTATCTGAATTTATAATCACCTTGGTAGTTTTTTTAGCTCCTTTAAAAACATCCACTACTCCCAAAAGAGTTGAATCTTGAACGACAATAAAATCCGGCTCATAAATTTGAGACCTTAGCTTGATTTTTTCATCGCTAATTCTGGCATAAGCTTCGATTGGCGCTCCGCGACGCTCTACTCCAAAATTAGGAAAAGCTTGAGCTTCGTGTCCATCATAGAAAGCAGCTATGGAAATTAATTCCGCAGCAGTAACCACGCCCTGGCCGCCACGGCCATGAATACGAACTTCAATCATAGATTAATATTTGAATATTAAAAACTAAAATTTATGGACTTTATAATTTCCATATACTATTATATAATATAATAGCATATACTAAAACAAAATTCAAAATACAAAAACGAAAAAGTAAAATTTAATTATTAAATCTCCCCCGCCTGCAACGTTGTAGCAACTGCGGGCAGTCCTGACCCCTCTTTTTCAAAGAGGGGAACTATAACAAACTTTATTCTATTAAATAAAAAATTAAATGGGGATTAAAAAAATCTATGAACAAAATATTAGAACAAATCATGGCCGATATTAAACAGGCCATGCAAGCAGGTGAAGCCGAAAAAAGAGATACGCTCCGAATGCTAACTTCAGCCATCAAGGATGAAGAGATAAAAAAGAAAAAGAGAGAAGAAGGATTAAACGAAGAAGAAACCATAGAGATAATTGCCAGGAGCATCAAACAAAGAAAAGACTCAATTACAGAATATTTGGGTGGCGGACGAGAAGATTTGGCTGACAAAGAAAAAAGTGAAATTGCAATTTTAGAAAAATACCTGCCCGAACAATTAAGCGAAGAAGAAGTGCGAGCTGAAGTGAAAAAAATAATCAAAGAAACAAAAGCTAGCAGTAAAGCTGATTTTGGCCGTGTTATGGGTGTAGCTATGGGAAAATTAAAAGGCAAAACCGACGGACAAATGGTTAAAAAAATTACCGAAGAAGAACTTGGGTGATTTAAGATTGAAGATTTTAGATTTAAGAATTAAAAAATACTTTAATTTATCTTAATAATCTTTGATTTATTGATTGCTTGATTTGTTGTTTTATTGAATATAACCTCTTGACTAAAATGCTTATTTCTGGTAACGTTAGAATATTAAATAATAATTAGTGTGAATTAAACTAAAACGATAGATTCCGGATCTCTTATATTTATTTTAAAGAATGTCCGGAATGCCTATTAAAAGAAAAAGTCAAGGACAATACTGTGTAAAACTTAA
>CAYNJS010000021.1:0-14984 GCA_964397635.1 uncultured Gammaproteobacteria bacterium | reverse complement strand
TCGCAATGACGATAGGATTACTTACTCGCTTTTTCCCAGGCTGTTAATTGTTTAGAGACGGATTCTATTTTTTCATTAATTTGTATAAACCTATTTAAACTCACTTCTTTTAAATCTTTTAAAATTCTAATTAACAGGCGGATTGTTTCTATATTTTTCCTGGCTAAGCCGATTTTTTTCTTTCTGCCCTCAAATGAACTATTCGCCCCGTATATTTTTAAAATCATTTCTATATTTTCCTTTTTTAAATCTTCTCCAATTGTATATTTATATTCCCTGGAAAAATTTTTAGTCAGTCTAAATATTTCCAAAAGCAAGTCATAACTTGCTTTATATACTGAAAGGTTGGTATAAAGTGACATTCACCCTGTTAAATAAGATTTGAGTCTCTTTTTAAGAAACATCTTACCATGATAAGTTTTTAAATATTTTTCTCTATGAGTAGCATCTTGTTGATTTAAACATGCTTCAGAATAAAGTAACTTTAGCGGTCTCCTGTTTTTTATTGATTCAACTTTTCCTTTTTTATGTTGCTCAAATCTTAATTTTAAATTTTTTGTATAACCTGCATATTTTTTGTTATCTTTTTTACTTAACAAAATATAAACATAATACATATTGTTGAAAAAAATTTAAAATTATTTAACAGGGTAAATTTTTTTGCAAAAAGAATCAAAGAATCTCCGCCAGAGGCGGATCCGCCTCTGGCGGAAAAGCTTCAAAGAGTCATCAGTCCTTAATGCAGCGAACAGAAAAACCGGCAGTCTTGGTGTAGGTGTTGCGGCCGACTGTGGAATTACTAGAATCCAAGGCCCTGTACCACGCGATCGTCGCAAGACTCTCTGCAGAAGACCAAAAATAACCGCCAGAGCCCTGAGCGTAGAAGTACAAAGTACCGGATCCGTCAGCGTTGCCGTTACCGGCAAGAAGGCCTTCAAAGCCGGAAGCTCCTCCGGACTTTAAGGCAGTACCAGCCGGATCACATTGCCAACCCGTACTTGATTCACACCCCGGCGTAGCCTGGCTTTCGACCAAAGTCTTATATTCAGCATCGGTCGGTATATGCCAGCCGGTCGGACATATTCCTTGTGCTCCTGCAGTTGTTGTATACTGCATAGCTTCATCCCAATCATACAACCCACCATAAGTATCGCAATTAGAATCAAGGTTATTATAACACCATTTATCTATTTGAGCGTTATCAGCCTGACACGTATATGTTGTACATTTAGTGCCAATATTTAAATTTTCTTTTAACCAGCATTGGCAGCCGATTCCCACGGTATTATATGTTTTACCGCCGTAATTAACCGTTGTTACTCCTCCACAGCCGCCTGATCCGCAAACACCGCCACAACAAGAGTTTTCACACTCTGATGAAGCACTACAAGCAGCGGTATCCGGTTTTAAAAGCGTTACGCTTGAAGCTGCTACCGACAAACTCGTTTCATCATCAGTACTAGGGTCGTCAAAAGTATCAAACGTACTACTGTCATCCCAGCTGTTTGAAACTGTTGCCACGGTTAAACTGGCGCCGTCAGTAATCCCTGCATCCTTGGAATAATATTTAGTCCAGCCTGACTGGTCGGTACTGTGATCTGCAGAATTAACTGTATCTGCACCACCGGACCAACTAGCCTGCGTCCAGTAATAAGTAGCCGCCAAGGTTTTCTCTATCGGGCCGATCATTAAATTAACCAAAAGCGAACTCATAGCAGTAACTAAAATTATAGTGGTAATTCCAGCTAAAGAAAATACCTTAGCATGCTTTTGTTTTGTTTTAAAAGTAGCGTATGGAATTGGGCAAGCTGATAGGCCGTGTTGTTTGTATAACAAATTAAAACTCTTAGCCGGGTCACCAAAGATAATCATCCCTACTTCAACTAAATTTAAAAATAATCGTAATACAATCAAATAAACAGATCTAAAAAATAAACCCAACTCTTGCAAGCCTAGCTTGCTAAAAATAAGCCCCCAAAACCCTTTTGGCTTCCTGCTCTTATTTTCTGTAGCAACTGAGCCCAAGACCTGCTCAGTCATTTTCATTTTGGTAATGTCGAGCTTTAAATTTTCTTCCAAAAATCGAACCTTACTCTTTAGTTTTTGATAAAACATAAATCTAAAATTAAAATATTGAAAAATTTAAATTAATTAAACTTTTCTTTTTAAACTAATTATTTCAAGTTCAAGCCTGGCAATTCTTTTTTCCAAAGATTCTACAAAACTTATATCAGCTTTATTTTTTAATTCTTTTTTAATATTTTTTAATTCTTTTTTAATGCCAGCTATTTCGCTATCAATTTTTGACAGATATTCAAAAACAGTCTGAAAATTAGATCTGGTTTCAGTCTTAAAGTCTGCAAATTCGCTTCGCAAACTTTTAGTCTCCTTCTTCAAGCCTGAAACATCTTCTTTTAACACTGAAACGTCTTCTTTTAATATAGTAATATCTTCCCGCATAATACCCATTTGCTCATGCAAAACAGAATATCCTTCTTGAATAATACTAAACTTCTGGTTTATATCATCTAAAATAACCCCTATATTATATTGATTGTTTTTCTCTTTTGACATAAAATTTAAAAAATTCCACTAACTCAATAATTTATTTTATTATACAATATTTTTCAATAATTAACAACTACTTTTAATTTTTTTCCACAATATTTTTTCGATTTCTTCAATTTTCATAATATCACCATCTTTACTGCACTTTAATAACTTGATATTAGAAAACATTTCAGCTAGCTCCAAATAAACTTTTTCGGCTTTTTTAAGATGATCAAGATCAGCTTCGTGAATGTCTCTTTTTTCTCCTCCTACATAATCACGGTATCCTTTTTTATCTACTAACTTTTGAGCAATTTCAGCCGGAACGTGCAAAATAATAGCTAAATCTGGTTTTGGAATTTTAAAAACTTCATACTCTAAATTATAAAGCCACTTAAAATATTTTTCTCGCTCATCTTTGTCTTCTATTTTACCGCCTTGATGCCCCATATTAGCTGTTACATATCGATTGGCTATCACAATCTTTCCCTCTTCTAACCATTTTCTAATTTTAAAACTAGCATCATACCTATCGCAAGCATAAAAAATAGAGGCCCGGTAAGGGCCCACTTCATCAGCCGATCCATATTTACCATTTAAATATTCCTCAACTAATCCAGCTGATTTTTTGCCGTACTGAGGAAAATCAGCAGTTCTTACCTCGTATCCTTCTTTTTTTAGCCTATCCACCAACAACTTAAACTGGGTTCCTTTTCCAGACCCATCGGTTCCATCTAGAACTATAAATTTACCTTTCATAATATATGTCATTCTGCGCTTGATGCGGAATCTATTACTTATTTCAAAACCACGAGATTCCCGCCGGAGTTTATCCCGTACCTGATACGGGGCGGGAATGACAACGGATTTTATTTATTTAAAATCTCATCAACTTGTTTATATAACTCGTCAAAATTTCCGTTATTATCAATTATATACTCAGCCGTTTTACCAACTTCTTGAACTTGAGACTCTGATTCATGTTCATGATCCTTTTGAAAGCCCTCAAGGCTCTTTGCTTGATCATCGCTGTTTTCTTGTCTTTTAGTAAGGCGCCTATATCTAGTTTTAATATCAGCAGTTATATAAACAAGCTTAAAATTTTCTATTCTTTTTAAATATTCAATATCAGAAAAACGCCGAATACCCTCAACAATAACAACCTTGTTTTGATCGTTTTTTACATCTTCAGCCATAACCCTGGCCATAATATCTTGGCTAAAATTTTCCCTTAAAGCCTGGGATAGTTTTTGTAGATTTAATCTGCTTTTTTCTAAATACAGCCTATCAGCTACATCCCTGAGCATTGTAGAAAATCGATGGGTACTAGCTCCGTATTTTTTTTGCAAATATTCTGCCGCTGCCCCCTTGCCAGAAACCATCTCACCAACAAAACCTAAAATTATTTTTTTTCCCATACTATTTTTCTTTAATATCTTGCAATCCGCGCCTTGCATCCCAGTCATCTTGCTCAAGATCAGAATTTAATTTTAACTTAGGAAACTTTTCAACCAAAGAGTAGTGCATTTTATGGGCCACCTTTCTAAGTGTTGGGTGAACTGCCTTGCCTGAACGAAGCTCTAAAGTATAAACCGCGCCCGGCAATCCAAAGGTAACTTTATTAGTTACATTAAAGCCAAGCCCGATATAATACTGCCTAATTTCATCGGTTGTATCTAAATTTTTAATTCTCTCGATTTGTTTAGCTATTAATTCTTCACCTTCACGCCTAATTTCATCTGGCAATTCTTCAAGATACCATTTATTAAATCCGTAATTAGTTGTCAGCAGCGGCATTCTGCCGTTCCCGCTTCTATGTCTTTGAATATCCCTAAAAGATCCGTAATCCAATAAAAAATTAAACTGAACTTGACCTAAGTCTCCTAAAAAATAAGGCAATCCGGTTTTAATTGGCCGATCGCTCAATAATTTTTCGTATTTATTTAAATCTTCTTCTTTAATGGTAGTGCTAAATTCATATTCCTTAACTTCACTCTCTGGCCCGCCTGCATCGTTATGCCAGCCCGCATCGCTAAGCGAAGCGTTGCCGGCGGGCGAAGCATTTCGGGCAGGCAGATAATAATTAAATTCCTCTGTTGTATATTTTCTGTAAGCTTCCTGATCCTCATATTCATCATGGCTAAAGCTATGCGAATACTTTTCTCTTAACTTTTCAATTATAGTTTCAGTAATTTCACGAACTTCTTTAAGGGGATGATATCGCATTCCAGATAGCTTATCCCATGCTTGCCGCAAGTTAGTATGCCAACTTAGTTGCGTTGTAATGCCGGCTGGCAAAAAACCGCGCATAATATCAAAAGTTCGAGCTTCAATGGCTTTATTATACATTGATTCTTTTTCTTCTTCTTTTCTTGGGTATTTTTCTTTTAGGTGGGTTTGAACTTTTTCCTGGCTTTTAATATAAAAATCCATCCACTCCTTTAAAATCTCCTTTGACTCATCTGTGTTCAGCGGATCGATTATTGGTTGTCTTGACATATCAACATAACGAGTAGAAGTTTCTTGTCCGCTGTAAAGCGGCCAATCCTGAATAGCTTTATCGGCTAAAATGCTAATTTGCTCAATAAACATAGTAGTGCTCCCGCAGTCAGCAATGCTCTGATGCCCATAACCCACATAAAACTTTTCCATAAATTTTCCAGACCCGGTTTCCTTCACCTTATCTACATGTTCAGTAACGCTTTTTGGACTCCTAGAATAAAGCGCTTGCATCATCGCTGTATCCTCTGGAGAAAATTCATCATAAATAAAAATATTTGCCATATTTTTTGCATTTATTATGTCGTTCCGGCCAGAGTTTATCCCGTACAAAGATACGAGAAGCCGGAATCTAGATCCCGGATCCACCGCCCCAGCAGGACAAGCAAGTCCGGGATGACATTTTATTAATTAATTAAAATTCTTTTTCGTCAAACGGGATGTCTTCAATTGTAGGTTCGTTAGTGACCTCCTCTGTTGGCGTTGTTATTTCAACTTCTTTTTGTAAATCAGCCTCTTCCCCTGGCGTCATGTCGGCATAAGTTACCATTTCCGGATTCAATAAATTATACCTAACCCCGGCTTCTGTAAAAATCTCCTTACTTCGCCCGCCACCATGATAGTCTTTTTCACAAACAACCCTTTTAATACCAGCACTAATAAGCATTTTAGCACATGTATAACAAGGCGTCATTTTAATATAAAGAGTTCCTCCTTCCAAAGATGCCCCACTTCTAGCTGCCTGACAAATTGCGTTTTGTTCTGCATGAGTGGTTCTAATGCAATGTCTTGTCTCCTTTCCATCAGGATGAGTTACTGTATGCATCTCATGACCAATGTCATCACAATGAGCTATTCTAGAAGGTGACCCCACATAACCTGTAACAACTATTTTGTTATCTTTGGTTATAATACAACCAATTCTCCCTCTATCACAAGTTCCTCGAGACCCTACCATTTTTACAATCTCCATAAAATAATCGTCCCATGAAGGACGAACATAGTTTTTTTCTTCTTCCATAAATTTAAAAATTACTAATCTTGCTTCCCTCCTCTGATTTTAATTTGTAACTTTATTCTAACAAAGAAAGTTTTTCTTGGCAAATTACAAAAAAAGAACGACTAAGTCGTTCTCTTTTAATTTTGTATACTTTCCTTGTAAAAAAACAAATCCGGCCTGTTAGCCGGTTTTTTAACCAAAGAAAAAAGTAGATGCGTTGTTATGGTGTTTGTGGGTTAGTTGTGTGAGTGGAATACTTATATATTACCAGAGCCATAAAATATGTCAACAAAAGTTATCCACAGGGAATTTTCCCCCACCACCCCCTTGTTCGATTCCTATAAAGCTACACAAAAAAGAAAAAGTTGATACTTTAATATCAGCTTTTTCTTTTTCTTGGTAGCCCCACGGGGAATCGAACCCCGGTTTTCAGGATGAAAACCTGATGTCCTAACCACTAGACGATGGGGCCAGACTAAAAATTTCTAATTTACAATTTCTAATTTACAATTTCTAATAAATTTTCAATTTTTTAAACCCAAAATTTACTTTTTACTGACTCATTTTTGAAATAATTTTAGATAAAAAAATGAATAGCCGACTTAAAATGGCAATTCAATATACACAGCTTACTATATAATTGTCTTTTTGTCAATACTTTGTTATTATACTATTAAAGAAAACCTCCCCTTAATCCCCTCCTTAATAATAAGGAGGGGAAAATAATGAGAAATTTTTAATTTTAATATATCATTTTGCAATTTCCCGCCACTTAATATTTAATTTTAATGAAGCGGGGTCCCGCTGGGGCGGTGATGATTTTTGCATTTTGATTTTTATATCATGCATCTAGAAAAAATTGAGATTCAGGGTTTTAAGTCTTTTGCTAACAAGGAAACATTAGTCTTCCCTAAACCAGAACAAGGCAACAAAGGTATAACAGCCGTAGTTGGTCCCAATGGAGCCGGTAAATCTAATGTAGTTGATGCTGTTAGGTGGGTTTTGGGAGAACAAAGCCTAAAGCTTCTTCGTGGAAAAAAATCTGAAGATGTTATCTTCCATGGCTCAACCGAGCGGAGCCGCCTAGGAATGGCCGAGGTTACCCTTTTTATCAATAATCATGATAAAGTTATTCCTATTGAATATTCAGAACTAATACTAACTCGCAGACTTTATCGAAATGGCGAAAGTGAGTACTTAATCAATAAAGGCAAAGCTAAATTAAACGAAATAATCATGCTCCTAGCTAAGGCTAATTTTGGACAAAAAAGCTTTAGTATTGTTGGCCAAGGAATGATTGATTATATTCTTCAAGCTGGCGTTAAAGAAAGAAAAGATTTTTTTGACGAAGCTGTTGGAGTTAAACAATATCAAATAAAAAGACATCAAACTCTAAATAACTTAAATAGAACTAAATTAAATTTAGATCAAATTCATATAACCCTAAAAGAGTTAGAGCCTAGAGTTAGATTGTTATCTCGACAAGCTAAAAAATTAGAAAAAAGGCAAGAAATAAAAAAGAAGTTAACCGATCTTCAAGTTACTTATTACAGCAATCTATACTTTAGCTTGGATGACAATATTAAAAGGGTTAATAAAAACCTAGAAGAAAAAAGAAGGGTTGATAAAGAAATTGGAGAACACCTACTTACTCTACAAAAACAATTAGCCGTCTTTGCCAAAGAAAGCAATAGGGATGAAATTTTTAATAAATTAAAAGATGACTTTGATTTATATAATGATAAAAAAAACAACCTACTTAAAGAATTAACTTTCCTAAAAAGTGAAATAAATGTTGAATATAAAAAAGAAGGAAAGCTTGACCTAGCCTGGATAACTCAAAATAAAGACGATTTAAAAAACGATATTAACAAAACCAACCAAGATCTAGCCTATCTAAAAGAAGAGAAGGAAAGTACTGGCAAAAAATTAAATTCTGCTAAAGCCAGCCTAGAAGAGGTTGATAAAAAACTAGAAGATATTAAAAAATATATAGAAATATCTTCTCAAAAATCAACGACTAATGAAGATAAAGATTGGAAAGATTTAATTGAAAAAATAATTGAGGATCAACAAAAATTGATAGAAGCCCTTGAAAGAGCCGAAAACAAAGAAGATTTTATTAAATTAAAAGAAAAAGCCCTCCAAATAAAAAATCTTTTAAAGGAATTAAAAGAGAATAAAGCTAAAAACAACAAAGAAGAGGGTGTTAAAGAACAAATAGAGCTAGCTGAGCTAACTGAAAACCAAAATAATCTTATTGGCTCTAAGAATAGTTTTTCAATTGATATAAATTCTTTAGAAATAAAACTAAACATCACCAAAGAAAAAATAAAACTAGCTGCTAATCGACTTCAAGAAAAAAAAGAAAGTCTAGAAAAAATAAAAAGAGAATTAAGTGCTAGTGAGTTTAGTGATAAAAATAAAAAACTAAAAGAATATCAAGAAAAAGAAAGGGGAGCCGAAAAAAAACTACAAGAAATTGATGAAAAAATTAACACTATTAAAAATAAAATAGATGGTTTTAATAAAGCTGAACAAGATAAAAAAGATAAGGTTTTCAATCTTCAAGATCAACTCCAAGAGCAACAATTAAAATTAAATAAAAGCAAAAGCCAAATCAATGAACTATTAATAGAGCTTACAAAATACGAAACAAAAAAAGAGGACTTAGTAAGAGAGGTAAAAGAAGAATTAAAATCTGTTAGTAAATTAGACCAAAATCGACAAAGGGAAGAGGTTGATATAGATAAAATTTATAAACTTAAAAAACAATTAGAATTAATCGGCGGAATTGACCCAGAAACAATAACTGAATATAAAGAAACAAAAGAAAGACATGAATTTTTAGATGAACAAGTTCTAGACCTGGAACAGACAAGTATAAAATTAGAAAAAATAATTGAAGATCTAGATAAAATAATCAAAAAACAATTTGACGAGGCCTTTGTTAAAATAAACAAAAAATTTAACTCTTATTTTAAAATACTATTTGATGGTGGAGAGACTAGGCTTATTAAATCTTTTAGAAAAATTAAAGAAACTGAATCCGAGCTAAACGAAGAAACTGGGGAAGAAGAGCAAAAAGAGGTGATTGTAAAACAAGAAATGGAAATCGAGATTCAAGCTGCTCCTCATGGTAAAAAACTAAAAGATATCCATATTTTGTCTGGTGGGGAAAAATCTCTAACCTCAATTGCCTTAATTTGTGCCATTATATCCATTAATCCGTCACCATTTGTAATTCTAGACGAAGTTGATGCAGCCTTAGATGAGGCTAATTCAATTAGATTTTCAGAAATTATTCAGGATTTATCACATAAAACCCAATTTATTACTATTACCCATAACCGCTCCACAATGGAGGTGGCCAAGGTTTTATATGGCGTAACTATGCAAGAAAGGGGTATTTCCAAGGTTTTAAGCATAGGATTAGAGGATGCAAAATCAAGCGCATCCAGATAAACCCCCACACTTAATTAAACAATCTCATTTTATTACCCATTTTTACTTTTAAAGTAATTTCCGTGCAATCTTTGCGCTTACCACGAAATAAGTGTGGGGGTAAACCCACAAACTCTTGACTTTTTTTTACTTTGTGCTAAAATTTAGTAATAAAATTGTTGCTGGTTAACAGTAACAGTTATTTTAATTTTGCACGACTTACTTAATTTATAATTTTAAAGATAAATATGTTATCAATTCGATTATCAAGAGGCGGAAAAAAGAAACAACCTGTTTACAGAGTTATTGTTTTAGACAACCGAAAAGACCCTTGGGGAGATTATATTGAAAATCTAGGTACTTATAATCCAAGAAAAAGTCCCAAAAAAGTTAATCTAAAAGCTGAGAGAATCAAGTACTGGCTAGGCGTAGGAGCTCAACCATCAGAAACTGTTCACAATCTTTTGGTTGACGAAAAAATAATCGATAAACCAAAAATAAGGGCAACAAGTCCTAAAAAGAAAGAAAAAGAAGAGACTCAAAGGGAAGTCAAAACTGAAACCAAACCAGCTGAAGCTCCTGCTACCGAAGAGAAAAAGGAAGAAGAAAAACCAGCTGAAGCTCCTGCTACCGAAGAAAACAAATAATTAATTTTGATAAATAAAATATCTGCCAATTGTCAAATGTCAATTGTCAAATGTAATATAAAGTATGTCTGAAGAAAAAACAACAAAACAAGAACCTGCCCGAAATGCTTCGCTTAACGATGCAGGTGGGGAAGTAAAGGCAACTGAGAGCAAAACAAAGGAAGAAAAGCAGGAAGCAAAAAAGGTAAAACCAGCTCAAAGTAATCTTATTGACCCTAAGGATGTTAAGCCCGGGATGATTATTAAGTTATGGCAAAAAATTAAAGAAAAAAATCCAAAAGGTGAAATCAAAGAAAGGCTTCAATATTTTGAAGGAACTGTTCTTGCTAGAAAAAAAGGAAATGAACCAGGGGCTACAATTACTGTTAGAAAAGTTTCAAATGGCGTAGGAGTTGAAAAGATTTTTCCATTATCATTACCAACTATTGAAAAAATAGAGCTTTTACAAAAAGTTAAAACCAGAAGAGCGAAACTGTACTTCCTTAAAAGAGGTTACAAAAAAAGACTTAAAAAGGAAAATATTGCTTAACCTTTTACTTTTTAATATACACACCCCGCCCCTTATTATAAGTGGATACTAAATTAATTTATCGCTATTTACTAAAGAGCGGGGCATGCTTCTGAACTCCAAAGAAGTTAAAAAATATTTCAAATAAAAAAATGCTTCTAAATAAGAAGTAAGCGTTTTTTAAATTATATATTTTAAAGGGAAAGCGGTGAAACCCAGCGCCATGCAAGGTGCTGGGCAAGTTGGTAAACTTATTTATCAGTATTACTTCTTTTGGGGATATGGCGGAACTGGTAGACGCGCTAGCTTGAGGGGCTAGTCTCCGTTTGGAGGTGAGAGTTCAAGTCTCTCTATCCCCACATAATTTTTATTTTATGGAATTGGATCCTCCCGTTCCCACATTAAACAGGTATTTACCTACTATATTAACTAAAGCCTATTGGAGAGGCTAAAATCTAAGAATAAAAAATATTTTATATCTTTTATTCTTTAAAACAATTATGACAGAAGAAAGAAAAACAATTAAACCGCCTATAAGGCGTAAAACAAGTGGCCAGCCTAGAACTCAAACAAGAAGGGCTAACCCACGAAAACAACAAAGACCCCAAAAAAGGCCTTATTCAGCTCAGTCTAAGCCAACCTTTAGAAAAGGAAAGCTAAGAGTTATTCCTCTTGGCGGCGTAGAAGAAGTTGGCAGAAATATGACCATTTTTGAATATGATCAAGATATTGTAATAATCGATATGGGTTTGCAATTTCCAGAAGAAGACATGCCCGGGATTGATTATATAATCCCAGATATTACCTATCTAAAGGATAAAACTAAAAATATCAGAGGGGTTATTATTACCCATGGCCACTATGATCATATCGGTGGAATCCCTCATTTAATGCAAGAATTAGGTAATCCACCCATATACACAACCGCTCTAACTGGGGCAATTATTAAAAAAAGACAGGAAGATTATCCAGGGGTAGCGCCTCTTAAGATCAATGTTGTTAATAAAACCGATAAAATTCAATTAGGAAAATTTTCTGCAGAATTTTTTCACGTTAACCATAACATCCCGGATGGTATTGGGGTAGTACTACACACCCCTCCAGGAAACATCTTTTATACCGGTGACTTTAAGTTTGACTTTTCTCCAATTGCCGATAAACCAGCTGATATTGGAAGAATTGCTTCAATGGCAGAAAAAGGCGCCCTACTGTTAATGTCAGATTCAACTGGAGCTGATACCCCGGGACATTCGACAAGTGAAAGCCAAATTCAAAACACCTTAGAAGAAATATTTAAAAACGAAAAAGGGCGAATAATTGCCGCGACTTTTTCATCTCTTATAAGCCGTATTCAAGAGCTAATTACAATTGCCGAACAAAACGGACGAAAGGTGGCTATTGATGGATATAGCATGAAAACTAATGTAGAAATAGCTAGAAATTTAGGCTTCATTAAAACTAAAAAACATACTTTAATCAAAATAGAACAAGCTAACAACTATCCAGATGATAAAGTTTTAATTCTTTGTACTGGCGCTCAAGGAGAGGGTCGAGCCGTACTAATGAGGATTATAAACAACGAACACAGACACATAAAAATCAAGCCAAACGATGCTGTAATTTTTTCTAGCTCTGTTGTGCCAGGAAACGAAAGATCTGTTCAAAACTTAAAAGATTCAATTTACAAAAGAGGCGCTCGAGTGATTCATTACAAGATGATGGATGTACACGCTGGTGGACATGCTCAAGTTGAAGATCTAAAAATGATGTTAAACCTAGTTAAGCCGAAATTCTTTGTGCCTATTCATGGAAACTACTACATGCTTAAGCTTCATGGTCAGTTAGCTGAAAAAATAGGCATAAAACCAGAAAATATCGCCATTCCAAGCAACGGACAAGTAATAGAACTAGACGATAAAAATATAAATCTAACCAAAACCAAGGTTCCAACTAACCATATAATGGTTGACGGACTTGGGGTTGGTGATGTTGGCCATATTGTGCTTAGAGATCGTCAGGTTATGAGTAAAGATGGAATGTTTACTCTTATTGTAGCAATTGACAGTAAAACCGGTAAAATAATCCAGGAACCAGATATAATTTCCCGTGGTTTTATCTATATGAAAGAATCCAGACAACTAGTAGAAGATGCTAGAAAGAAGATCAAAGACATAGTAGCCCAAAAAACCAAGGAAAAGCCAATAAACTGGACTTATGTTAAAAACGATTTACGGGATATAATGGGTGATTTCCTTTATCAGAGAACCCAAAGAAGGCCAATGGTTTTACCTGTTATTATAGAAGTTTAAAATTAGTTGGTAGCTTATAGCTGGTAGTGAGTAAAAAGCACAAAAAACCTTGATACTATTATCAAGGTTTTTTTAATTAAAAAAGGAAGCAACTTTGCTTCCCGGGAATTATTTTTGTACGGGTAATTCACCGTATTTTTTAACCATATGAGTCATAAACACTTCTGCGTGTTCGAATTTTCTTTTTATTTCTTCTTTTGTTTCTGGCACATCAACTAATTTTCCATCAACTAGCTCTGTTCGACTAGCCCCTGCAAATACAAGGCATCCATTATGCTGAATAACTCGTTGCATGTTGCGAAATCTAATAAGATTTCGCATAGAATCAGTCGAATAAAACATATTTTCCCTACCATTTAACTCCATTTTACCCTCCTATTTTTAAGATTATTTGCAGATTTTAGGTGAATCAAAAGAACTTTTACTGTTTTTATAGTATCCTTCTGATTTTTTAAAGTCAAACTATCGCTAAAACAAGCTATTTTTACCCTGCCTGTGGATAAGTGTGTGGATAACTGTGAATAAGTTTTTATTGTTTTTTGCCTTTTTTATCCACAAATATCCCTTTTTTTGGCTTAAATAAGCCAGATATCACCCATTGACAAAAGCATAAAACTATGCTATAATAAAATCATAGAAAGTTAAATTGTACCTTACTTACCAAGAAGCAAGTAGAAAAGGGAGGAATAACTGCAAATAAACCTATTACGAGTTGCTAAATTGTGTTTATTCCCCGCTTTTCTACTCTTCGAAAGGGATAGGAACCCAACCCTAGCCCAAAAAAATAAAAACAAAAACCATCAAAAAGGTAAATCTTTAAAAAATAAGAGAATTACCATAAGAATGGTAGGAAAGTTAAAAATTGCATTGTAAGCTTGGGCGATGCGCTTCAGCTCTTTAAAAAAATATCTAATAACTTTCTCCAACTGGGGAAACTTATTGTATTTTGAGGAGCCGAGAGGCGCAACAGCCCATAAATTTATTATATATATTAAAGGGGTGCTAGTTTGCGCCTCTTTTATATTTGCAAAAAATAACTCATTATATTAAAAAACTCTTTACAATTAGGTAATATATTGATATAATAATCTCGTAAATAACAACCTTGGTTATTTATATATTTTTTAGACAAAGAACAATATGACAGTAAAAAAATCACTTTTAACCAAAAAAGAAATAGAAGAAATTAAAAAATCTCTTGAAAAAAGAAGGTCTGCTATTAAAACTGAACTAGATAAATTTACCAAAGAAGACAAATACGAACACGAAGCTCATAAAGCTATTTTTCCCGAATATGGAGATAAAAACGATGAAAACGCTAATGAAATAGCAGCTTTTACCGACAATTTATCCTTAGGAAAATCACTAGAAGACACTCTTCGTGACATAGAAAACACCTTAAAAAGAATAAAAAAAGGGGTTTACGGTATTTGTAAATATTGCGAAAAACCTATTAGTAAAGAAAGAATAAAAATCAGGCCAATCTCTTCTGCTTGTATTCCTTGTAAAAAAAGGCTTAAAGGCGAATCTTAAAAATGAATAGAGTTTTAAAAATATTATTTGTAAATATTTTTGCTTTATTCTTAATTATAATTGATCAATTATCAAAACATTATATATTAAAAAATCCCGATGTATTTCGGGATTTTTCTGTTTTTAATATTCTTAACATAAAACTTAACAAGAACTATGACTTAGCTATGAGCATAAAAGTTCCTTATCTATTGCTTTATTTATTGATTGGCCTTGCTGTTGCCTTTGTTATAATTTTACTGATAAAAAATTATCGACAAAAAAACCTAATAAATATTTTTATTTTAACTGTTATTTTGGCCGGGGCTGTGTCTAATATTATAGACCGTGTAACTCTTGGTTATGTTATAGATTTTATTAATATTCCTTTTTTTACAACTTTTAATTTGGCTGATATATATATTACACTTGGTGTTTCTTATTTAATAACAAAAGAGCTCTTTTAGAGCTCTTACCATGCCAATCCCGAGAAAGCGTTAATCATAATAATTTTA
>CAYNJS010000020.1:0-16024 GCA_964397635.1 uncultured Gammaproteobacteria bacterium | reverse complement strand
AGATAACAAAAATAACACAGTTTTGAATGAAGAAATAAATATAGATAATAAAAATACATTTTTAAACATCTACAATGAATGCACTAATTTTTCTCAAAAATAAAATAAATATATTTGGCTTGGCAATGCTATTTTTGTTTTCTGGGATTTTTTTTATTGAATTTTATTTAAGGAAAATATTTAATGACTATGGTATCCCGGCCCTTAACGTTAAAATTGTCTCTTTTTTAACTGTTGTTTTCTCGGGGCTTTTATTTTTATATTTAAAAATAAAAAAACATCTTACAACCGAAGATGTATCAAAAAAAATTTTTACTTCAGCGATTTATTTTTTTGTTATTTTTCAATTGTTGTTAATTTTAATCCCCCCCATTGGATCGGCTGACGTATATAATTATATTTTTACAACCAAAGTACTAACCTATTACCAACAAAGTCCATATCTTGTTCCGGAAGGATTTTTTAACAATGACCCGCTTATTGATTTAACATTTACCAGAGCTCATAATGTAGGTTTAATTTATGGCCCCTTATGGCTTTTATTTTATATAATTCCGTCACTCCTATCTAATCTAGCGAGCAACCTTTGGCTTTCTGTTGTTTTTTTTAAGCTAATGGCTATTATTTTTAATATCGGATCGGCTTATTTAATTTTTAAAATACTAGAGATAACCAAAGAAAAATATAAATACACCGGGACTATACTTTATATGTTTAATCCGTTTTTATTATTTGAAGCAGCAAACAACGGCCACAACGACATCCTAATGATTTTTTTTATCCTGCTTAGTTTGTTTGCTTGGCTTAAAAACAAATATTATTTAGGTTTAATTTTCCTTATTTTATCATCTTTAATAAAAATAACGTCTATAGTTTTATTACCAATCTTTGTTTTAATTGTTGCAAATAATAAAAAGTTGCTTAAAAATAAGGCGACATTTATAATTAATAGTGTGTTAATATTTGTGCTAATTTATTATTTAGCTTTTTTATTTTCCGGTGGTAACCCAGCAATTATAGAAGGGGTACTTGATCAAGGTAAAGTATTTAACTATCTATCACTGTCCCCGCTTCCATTTGCCCTTAATCTAATAAAAATAAATCCGGGTACCATCAAGCTAATAAGCTCTTTGGTTTTTTTCTTATTTTATTTTATTGTTTTATTAAAAATAATTTTAGACAAAGAAAAAAATAAAATAACAGAAAACTATTTGAGTGTATTTATTTTTTATTTTTTAGTTGGAAGCACCATGTTTATGCCTTGGTACCTTATTTGGGCCATTCCACTTAGTATTCTTATTAACCAACAAAAAATTAATATCATATTAACAACCCTAGGACTTGCCTCCTATACAGTTCTTACTTTATTTATTGTCCACTTTTATCTTTAAGACAAACCGCAATGAAACTAAATATTACAATCCCTTGTTACAACGAAGAAAAAATATTAAAAAATAGTATTCATGCTCTTTTGAGTTTTTTAAACGAAAATATTACAGAAAAAGATTGGAAAATTGTTATTGTTGATAATAATTCAAAAGACAATACCAAAGAAGTAGGTAAAAAATTAGCTGAAAAATTTGATCAGGTAAAATATATTTTTACAGAAAAAAAGGGTAAAGGCATAGCCATAAAAACCGGCTGGGAAAAATTTGATGCTGATATCTATATTTTTATGGATGCGGATCTGGCTACTGATCTAAGCTCTTTGCCGGACTTAATCTCTGGCATCGAAAAAGAAAAATATGACATGATAGTTGGCTCAAGGTTTCATGAAAATTCCAACGTCAAAAGAACACTGATTAGAAAAATAATCTCTTATAGCTATAGGCTAATTAAAAAAATATTAACCAGATCAACTATTACTGATGCGCCCTGTGGGTTCAAATCTACAAACAAAGAAATAGTGAAAACAATTTTACCCCATGTACAAGATAATGAATGGTTTTTTGATTCAGAATTATTAATACTTACTGAAAACAAAGGATATAAAATTAAAGAGATTCCAGTAAAGTGGGAAGATGTTCGAGAATCAGGAGACAATAGCAAGGTTGAAATTTTATCCCTTAGCATAAAATATTTCTTAAGCCTAATTAAACTTAGAAAAAGGATTAATAAATTATGAAGGTTCAAAAAAGTAATTTGAATTTTTTTAAAAAAATAATACCTATAATATTATTTTTATTTTTTACATCCATTTTACTAGTTGCTACTAATAGCAATATTAGTGCCGCAAATGATGCCTCAAGAATTGCTACCATAAAAAATCTAGTCGAAGAGAAAACATTAAATATAAATAAAACAAATTACCTAACCTGTGACATGATAAATCGAGATGGCAGTTTTTATTCTTCAAAACCACCTGTCTTGTCTATTATGGGTTCTGGTATTTATTATATAATTTATAACTTTTCAGACTTAAGGCTTCCTGAACACGATTTTCCAAGAGAGCCAAACACTGCTTATTATCTGTTAACCTTTCTTTTAGTTGGGGCTCCGTATTTATTGCTCCTCTTATATTTTTATAAAACATTAAAAATATTTAAAATAAATGAACTCCATAAAATACTTTTAACCTCAGGCCTTGGGCTGGGAACCTTATATCTGTCCTATAGCGTAACTTTAAATAATCATATTCCAGCTGGCAGCTTCCTTTTTATAAGTTTTTATTATTTACTTAAAATAAAATACAACGACCGCAATAAAAGCAATAAAATATACATTGCTTTATCTGGTTTTTTTGCCTCGCTAGCAGCCGTAATTGACCTGCCGACGGGCCTAACTTTTTTAGTTATTTTCTTTTTTTATTATTACCTAAATAAACAAAAAAAATATTTATTCTATTACATTCTAGCTGCCCTGCCACTAATACTTATTCATCTATTTTTAAATATACAAATTACAGGGGATATCTTGCCGGCTCAGTTTCATCAAAATTACTACAGTTTTGAAAATTCTTACTGGACCAAAACAGTCGGCATAGACAAGTTGCAAGATCCCTATTTATTATATGCATTCAATATTTTATTTGGATCTCATGGACTTTTATTTTACAATCCTCTTTTAATATTAGCCTTCTACGGAATCTATAAAACAATTAAAGATCGTGAGCCGCTTAAAAAGGAAGCTATCATGACAATAATCGGCTTTTCAATCCTTTTTTTATACTATACACTGAAGGTAAGGTCATATGGGGGTTCATCTTATGGATTTCGCTGGTTCATAACCATAACTCCCCTTATTTATTTTTATATTGTTTTGTTGTTTTCCAACAAAAAATACAAAAAATCAAGGAATTTTTTTATCCCACTTTTTATACTATCTATATTAATAGCTTTTACTGGTCTGCTCTCTCCATGGACGGCAACTTCGATAACACTAGAAGATGGGGAAAATTTAATAAAAATAAATTCTTCTTTTTTAGTAAATTTTTTCAACTTCTTTCTATTTAAGTAAATATGGAACATGAAAATAAAAAAATGATATCTCTTGTCATCCCTCTTTTAAACGAAGAGGAATCTATTTTAAAGTTGCACCAAAAAATCACCGAGGTATTAAAAAAAAATAATTATTACTTTGAAATTATTTATATTGATGATGGGTCGACCGATAATTCATTTAAAAAAATTGAAAACCTAAAAAACAGCTCTCAGGACAAAATAAAAATAATCCAATTTCGCAGAAACTTTGGCAAAGCTGCCGCTCTTTCAGCTGGCTTTAAAGAAGTTGATGGTGACCTAATAATAACCATGGATGCCGATCTTCAAGATGAACCAGAGGAAATTCCTAAAATGATAAACAAAATTAATGAGGGGTATGATTTAATTTCTGGCTGGAAGCAGGATAGAAAAGATCCTAAAATAAAATTACTTTCTTCAAAAATTTTCAATTTTACAGTTTCTTCACTGACTGGAATAAAACTCCACGATTTTAACTGTGGGTTTAAAATTTATCGAAAAGAAGTTATTAAAAATATAGATGTCTACGGAGAGCTTCATAGGTTTATGCCTGTTTTAGCTCATCAAAAAGGATTTAAGGTTGGCGAAGAAAAAGTAAGACATAACTCCAGGGAGCATGGGGTATCAAAATACGGAAAGTCAGGACTTAAAAGAATAAAAAACTATATTTTAGATACTATAAATATTTTTTTGATAACAAAATATTCTAAGAAGCCTTTGCATTTTTTTGGTAACATTGGGCTGCTCTTTTTCCTTATTGGTTTTGTAATAGAATCTTATCTAACCTACCTAAGACTAGCTACCGGGAGTATTCAAAACCATACCCCGCTGCTTATGCTTGGCATACTGCTTATAATTATCGGGACCCAACTAATCTCACTGGGCTTACTGGGAGAAATAATTATTAGATTCAATCAAAAAAGGGATGATGTGTATAATATTAAGAAAAAATTAGTATGAGAATTTGCTATTTTGGAACCTACGAAAAAAACTACCCGCGCAATAAAAATATAATAGAAGGATTAAAAATGAATAAGATAGATGTTATTGAATGCCACGAATCATTACTAGACGATATTGAAGATAAAACAAATTTAACTATTTTTACAAAAATAAAAATAGTTCTCCGGATAATAAAAACCTACTTAAAATTAATCGTCAAAAAATATAAGCTACCCAAAATAGACGCTATTATTGTTGGCTATATTGGCCAACTTGATATGATTTTAGCCAGAATTCTTTTCCCAACAAAAAAAATATTTTTTAACCCAATGATTTCCCTGTATGATACTATGATAAATGATCGGAAGACAAGCAAAAATCCTTTGGTTAAAAAATTTTTTTATTTAATGGACAAAATTAGCTGCCTACTGGCCAACGGCGTAATAGTAGACACCCCTGAGCATGTTAAATATTTTAAAGATAAATTCAAGCTATCAGGGGAAAAAATTAAATATGTTTACATAGGGGCTGATGACAATGTTTTCCATCCCCTGCTAAAAGAGGAAAAAGATGATATCTTCAGGGTCTTGTTTTATGGAAAATTCACCCCATTACAAGGGATAGAACATCTAGTAAAAGCTGCCTATGTTTTAAAAGAAGAGAAAAAAATAAAATTTAAAATAATAGGCACTGGTCAAACCCACAAGGAAATAATGTCACTAGCAAATAAACTGCAATTAAAAAACATAACTTTTATTCCATGGGTGCCTTTTGAAAATTTGCCAAAAGAAATAAGCAAAGCAGATGTCTGTATTGGCGGTCATTTTGGATCAAGTAAAAAGGCTATGCGGGTTGTGGCTAATAAAGTTTTTCAAATTATAGCTATGAAAAAACCGATTATCATTTCTGACTCACCATCTTCTGTTTCGGCTGGATTTATTGATAAGGAAAACTGTCTTTTCTGCGAAGCTCAAAATTCAAAAAAATTGGCCGACAAAATCCTTCAGTTAAAAAATGAACCTGATCTAAAAGAAAAAATAGCCGAAGGTGGCCTCAAGCTTTCTAAAAATAATTTTACACCAAAAAAAACTGCCAGAAAATTTAAAAATATTATCACAGAATATCTAAACAAAAATTCCTGGATGCCTACCCCTGCCTATAAAATTAGAAAACGGATTATTTTGGACTACTTAAAGAAAAAAGATGTTAAGCTAAAAAACTTTCTGGAAATAGGTATTGGCGGCGGAAATTTAATAGCTGATCTTAAAAAAATATCAAAAAAAGGTTCGGGCGTAGATATATCCGATGAGGCAATTGAGGCGGTTAAAAATCTAGCGGATAAAAAAATACAAATAAATAAAAAAAATTTCTTGGAAATGGACGAGCATAGTAAATACGACTTAATTATAGGACTAGAATTAATTGAACACTTAAATGATGATGGGCTAGCCTTAGAAAAGATAAATCAATTATTAATGAAAGACGGCCTCCTAATCATATCTGTTCCTGCTCACCAAAAAAAGTGGAGCATTATAGATGAATGGGCTGGACACTACCGCAGATATGAGAAAAAAGAAATAATCAAAATATTACAAGAAAAAAACTTTGAAATAAAAAAAATATATAACTATGGATTCCCGCTCTTAAATATTTTATGGTGGGGAAGAAAAAAAATAATAAAAACAAAAAGTATCAAAAAGACCCTTGAAGAAAACACTAAAAGAAGCGGGACTGACCGTAGATTAGAAAAAAAATTTAAATTTTTCTTCAATGGTTTTTTCATCCTACCTTTTTATATATTACAAAAGGTTTTTACTAATTATGATTTCAGCCCGGCCTATTTAATAGTAGCTAAAAAAATATCAGATGAAAATTAATTTAAATAAAAAAAATATTTTAATATTTTTGTTTTTTTCTTTTTTAGTTTTGTTTTTCACCAGGAACACAGTAAGCAATATTAATCCCGGATCAAGATTTTTAACAATAGAGTCTATCGTAGAAAAAAGAACCCTGGCAATAAATGAAAAACAAAACTATACTTGCGATAAAATACAAAGAGACGGTAATTATTATTCATCCAAGCCACCAATTCTTACAACAGCTGGATCGGGTATCTACTATGTTTTGCATAACTTCTTCAATTTATCGCTGCCTAATAGCGACATTGAAAACTATTTGGACGAAAAAAATCTAGCTGTCTACATAATAACTTTAATTTTAGTTGGCATCCCCTATCTTCTACTTCTAATCTTTTTTTATAAATCTTTGGGGTTTTTTAAATTAACAAAAGAAAGTAAATTATTGTTATTTTTAGGTTTAAGCCTTGGAACTTTATACCTACCATATGCAACAACTTTAAATAATCATGTTCCAGCCGGCAGTCTTCTCTTTATAAGTTTTTATTATTTATTAAAGACAAAATTCAATAAAAACAAAATAGGGAATAAAAAATATATTGCCCTATCTGGTTTGTTTGCATCCTTAGCAGCAGTAATAGACCTACCAACTGGATCAATCTTTCTCTTTTTGTTTTTTGTATATTTTTTAATTAACGAAAACAAAAAACATATTATTTACTATCTCTTAGCCGGAGCCCCGATAGTTCTTACTCATCTTTTCCTGCAGATTCAAATTACTGGGGATATTTTACCGGCCCAACTCCATCAAGAACTGTGGGCCAAATCATCTATTAAAACCGAAAGAGACGGGATATTTCTCTATATTTTTAATATCTTCCTAGGAGCTAGAGGATATTTCTTATATACCCCGCTTCTAATTATCTCTTTTTATTCAATTTTTAAAACTATAAAAAACAAAGAAAATAAATTTCGACAAGAAGCCATTATGACAGTAATTGCCTTTACTGCAATAACTCTTTTTTACGTTCTAAGAGCAAGAGATTACGCTGGATTTGCCTATGGGTTTAGATGGTTTATTGCCATAACACCTATTGTTTATTTTTTCACTATTTTCATATTCACAGAAGAATCATTAAAAAGATTACAAAAATATTTACTTGCAGCCCTAGCCTCCTCTGTAGTTATTGCTCTTATTGGAATGTATAACCCGTGGTCTATCCCGCGATTAAAAATAGTATCTTCTGAAAATAAAGAAATAATAATACATTCCCCGATTGTATCAAATATAAACTCAATAGTTACTGATCTACAAATGTTTTTAAAAAATGAAAAATGAAAATATTTAAAAAAATAAAAAAGAAAGAATTAATTTTTATTTCCATTATTTCCTTTATTGTTATCCTATTAACGTCATCTCCTTATGTATATGGACTGATTAAAGCTCCAGGGGGATATCAGTATCTTGGAATTCACTTAGCTCCATCTGATATTTTTGTCTATGAATCTTACATAAACCAAATCAAGGATGGAAATATTTTTTTAACTAATCATTTTCACAATGATGCACTAGAAGAGAAAAATTTTAATATCTTTTGGCTCATAGTTGGCTTAATTGCTAAAATATTTAATCTTTCAGCACTTCTTACCATTCACTTAACTAGAGTTATTTTAATACCTATTTGCCTATTTTCAATATACCTTTTTATTTCACTGTTTTTTAAAGATATAAATAAAAGAAAATTTGCCTTAATCTTGATTTCTTTTTCATCCGGGCTAGGGGCAATCCTTTCCCCTATAATCAGGCCTTTTGTCTATATAGATGAAAAATCCGGGTACTTTGGCTGGCCAATGGATCTCTGGGTATCTGAATCAAATACCTTTCTAACCTTTTATCATAGTCCGCATTTTATTGCCTCTTTAACGTTTTTAGTTTTAATTTTTTACTTCTTTTTAAGGGCAATAAACTACCCCGATAAAAATCCCCCTAACCCACTTTTACAAAGGGGGGACTTAAAATATAGTATTATAGCCGGAGTTTTAGGTCTAATATATTTTAATTTTCATCCTTTTTACATTGTAACTATAGCGAGCGTTCTTACTTCCTACCTTTTATTTATCTGCATCAAAAAAGAAAGAAATCTAGCTTTAAAAATATTAAAACATGGGATTGTTCTTGGTATTTTATCTCTACCGTCAATAATCTATCACATTATAAATACTTTTGATAATCCAATTATTCAAGAAAAGGCTACTCAAAATGTTTGCACAACTACCTCTTTACCTCTTACTATAATTAGCTTCGGGGTTCCCTTATTTTTATCTTTCTATGCCATATATTATTTAATAAAAAAAGAAAACAAATTATTAAAAAAATATTACTTTGTTATTGTCTGGCTTGCTGTAAACTTTATAATAATTTATCTCCCATTCCTAAATTTTCAAAGAAGATTAATAGAGGGTATCCAAATTCCGATTGCAATACTGGCAACAGCTGGAATCTTTTTTCTCTATGAAAAATATAAACATAAAAAATACATTAAAGGCATTATTAAAGACCAAAATATATTTAAAATTTATTTCTTAGTAATCATACTCCTGTTATCTCTATCAAATCTCTATATAATGATGCAGGGCGTTCTTGCTATAAATCAAAAAATTCCATATATAGAAAAAAACAAAGTTTTAGGATTTATGTGGATCCAAAAAAATACAGATAAAGAAGCTACAATCCTTTCAAATTCCTACCTAGGAAACATAATCCCAGCCTTTACCAATAGAGATGTTTTTCTTGGTCACTGGGTAGAAACAACTAATTACCAGGACAAACAAGAGATGGCTAGATGGTTTTTTGGGGAAAATAATGATGACCAACAAAAAAAAGAGTTTTTGGAAAACTCTCAAATTAATTATATATTCTATAGCGATATTGAAGAAAAAATGGGCAAATGGAATCCTGATGAAAAAGATTATTTAGAAAATGTTTACAATCAAAATGGGGTTAAAATTTTTAAAGTTAAGGTAAATTAATCTCAAAAGCATTAGAATATAGAACATCTTGAACCAAATCCATAACTGAACCAATGCTATCCAAGGTTACGTGCCCCTCTTTATTATCAACTAACCTTATAAACAATTTATATTCCTCTCCTTCAATCTCTCTGGGTATTAAAAAACGATAATTATTTTTAACAACTTCACCATCTTTCCAATCAGAGGTGGGATAAATTCCATAAGACAATGGATAAATATTATCCCAAACTATAACATTGCTTTTAACAAGCTGTAACTGCAACTGATAGTTTTTTTCTAATTTATTCTGAATACCCCAAAACAAAGAACAATCCACAATAACACTTTCACCGTAATATTCTTCTTCAAAAAAACATTTGTCTTCCAATAAAGCAACTTTTTCTTCAAAAAAAGTTGCTTTTTTTGTTTTATTGTCTCGCTTATAGGTTTCAACTATTCTATTAGCCTCCTCTCCGTTTTTAGAAAAAAGAGCATAACTATCTATTAACCCTATTAACTTATATCCTTCTAAATATTTTACTATTCTTTCGTCTCCAGTTATATATTGATCATGAAATTCATCCTTGTTTTCAAACTGTAGCTGATAAGTTACAAAATCATTAAAATCTATCAAAACATACCCAGCGTCTTCTGGTAAATTATAATCGCCAAGGAAAAACTGACGCTTGCCGGTAAAGCCATAATGCAACGAATAAATCTCCTCTCTGCTTGAAAGATTGGGTAAAAATCTATAACCGGCTGCCACCGACGAATTATCCGGAATTTTTTTCACCAGTTCTTTTACTGCCATAGACCTATCCTTAATATTTTTGTCAAAAATATTACTTACCATCCCCCATCCCGGACCAATAGAAAAAATTAAATAAACTGCAGTAGCGATAAAAATTACAACTAAAAATGATTTATCTTTAATAAAAATTTTAAAAATAGATTCTGCTTTAATACTGTTTTTATTTGTCCAACTTTTTATTTTCTTATCCCGCCAAGATAAAAAATTTTTTAAACCAAAAATAGAACTAAGAACTAAGGCAAAAACAAAAAATACAGCGTAGTGAGTTGTAAAAACCAAGCTACTCCCCCCTTGAGCGCTTAAAAATATCTGTAAAAAATAAGGTAAAGCTAAAAATAAATATCGTAATGAAAAAATTGGCAAAAAGAAAAAAGATAAAAATAAAATAAGAAAGATAATAAAATTGTTAAAAGTAAACAGATGAAAAATAACTTTCAATGGATGAGATAATATAGAAAAAACTAAAGACAAAAAACTTTGGGCAGATCCAAGCCAGTTGTAATAAATCAAAAACTTATAACCACTATCGGGATTAAAAAAAGAGATTATTTTAAAAGAAAAAAAGAACCAAATTAATGAAATAATAAGCGGGAAAATAATCCACTTTTTATTATTTTTAAAAGTCACTTTAATCGTTTTAAAATATTCGGCAGATATGCCGGATTCCCGCCTTCGCGGGAATGACATAGAAATAAAGGGTAAAAAACTAAACATAAATATTACCAAACTAACATCTTCACGAACCAAAAGAGACAGGAAAATAAAAATTACAAACCATTTAAACTTGTTTTTTTGATAAAAATAAAAACAAAAAAGGAGCAATGGCAAGGCAAGCGTTAAAATATGAAATTCAAATAAATTAATATTCCATAAAACCGGATTAAATAAGAACGCTAAAGAAATAAATAAAGGTACTTTTTTATTTCTTTTAAAAATTTCTTTGGAAATTAAATAAACAGGAATAGCGGTTAACCCCAAGGAAAAGCTCTGTAAAAATAATAATATCAAAGGGCTTTTAAATAGAAAATAAAATGGGACTAAAAAAAGTATTATTGGAGTAAAATGATCGCCAAGATAAGAATGGGGATGGATAGAAAAATCAAAAAAATTACCTAAAGATGTATTAAAAAAGACTTGATTAAAAATCGCTAAATCAAGTCCGTTATATAAAAAATTAAAATACTTCCAAAAGGAAAAAGCACTTAAAACTAAAGTATAAATAAGAACAAATATCCATACCAACTTTATCCCCCCTTTTTTTTCTTTTTTTTCATCCATATCCTATATTTTTAGGTTCGGAGCTCAACTCCGGAGTCCTCCGGAGTTGAGCTCCGAAACGCCGACAATATTATTTAAATTTTTCAAAAAGACCCTGAAACAAGTTCAGGGTGACACTTCAATATTTATTAATGAATAAAATCCAATTTTATCTTTTCAAAAATTATGCTCCAGCAACGGTTTTTACAAGTTGAACTATAGCAAAAGACATCATAATTATAACTGCCCCAACAACTGAACTGATAAGCATTTTCCTGGCTTTAGCCACCTTTTCTTCATTGCCCCCTGAAAACATCCAAACATAACCGCTATAAATTATCATACCGGTAAATAAAACACCAAATACGCCTAAGGCTATATTTATAATAGCAACTATTATATCCCCCACAGACCTATTGGAATTCATCCAATCTGAGACATCCATATTACCATTATTAATAGTATTAATAACCAACTGACTAATGGCAGTTGAAGCTAAAACTACAGCAACTCCGATAGTTGAGTTAGTTAAAATCTTTTTAGCTTTTTCTATGTTTTGTTCATTGCCGCCAGAAAACATCCACATATAACCGCCGTAAATAATTAAAGCTAAAAATATTAAGCCTAAAAAGCTTAAAACAGCGTTTATTATAATAATAATAACATCCATAATCGTAGTATCCGGTACTCCTGCTGTATTCCTATCAAAGCCATGTTCACCGATCAAATCAAGAAAGTGACCTCCGTCCCCGTAATCATCGTAAAGGGCGGCCTTAATGCTAGTAGTATAAAAAACTCCGCTAAAGATAATAAAAATAGCGACAGTTAAAATAAATATTTTTTTATTTAAGCTGTTTTTCATAAATTATATGTAATTTTGCGCTGAGATTTCCACCTCCGCTGGAATAACTATTTTTCCTAGTTCCCTCCTTTAGTAAAGGAGGGTCTGGGTGGATTTCAGTTTCTTTATTATCTAAAAATCTCCCCTGACCCCTCTTTGTTAAAGAGGGGGACGATAAGAAAATGACTGAGATTCCCGCTGGAATTTATCCTGTACTTGTTACGGGGCGGGAATGACATAGGGGAAAGGCCTAATGCTTTATTTAAAAACCTCCCCTACCCCCTCCTTAAAAAGGAGGGGAACTATAATTAAGCGGGAATAACATAAAATTTTTTATAGTTGGTCAACTAAATCAGACAATGTTCCCATTACAAACCAAGTAATTATAAAAGATACTAAAATAATAATAACTCCGATAATAGATCTGCCTAATATTTTTTTAGCGCTTTCCACCTGCGCTTCATTGCCTCTGGCGGTCATCCACATAAACCCGCCGTAAATTATCAAGACTATAAAAATTATTCCTAAAAATCCTAAAATAACATTTATTATTTTACCGATAGCTATAACCAGGCTATCTTTATTGGCTCCTCCTTCATATGTATCTGTATTATTAATAACGCGATCCAACTGATCCATAACTGAGCCAAAAACAACAGTAGAGGATAATAAAAATACCAAAAATACAAAAAATGGAATTAATTTTATTGTATTTTTATTTAAATCTAACTGCATATTTTAAAACTTAATTTAAAAATTCCTATAAAATATCCGGAATCTAGATCCCGGATCAAGTCCGGGATGACATCGCCAGTGTCATGCTGAACTTGTTTCAGTATTATTTCAGAATTCCATGGAAATATAGAGATGCTGAAACAAGTTCAGCACAGGATCCAAGATGACAATTTGTCTTATTTCTTTTTATATAACATTATAAATTTAATTTATTTTAAAACCTGTAGACTCACCAGCAGACCATAAAACAAACCAAGTTATAGCGTAGGCAAGCATAACAATAACAGTTCCAATTACAGAGTTAGTTATTATTTTTTTAGCGCTTTCCACCTGCTGCTCATTGCCCCGAGCAGTCATCCAAAGAAAACCGCCGTAAATTATTAAAATTAAAAAAACAACCCCTAAAAACGATAAAAGGATCTGAATAAAACTACCTAATCTATCGGCAAAATAATACTTTTCACTGCCGGAAATATCATTATAGCCCATTTCATCGTTCATATCCCTTAACCTGTCGTTAAGGCTCTTTGCATGAACAGGAAAAGAAATTAAAAATAAAAACACACCATATAACAAAGACATATATTTTTGCTTATAAATATACTTTGTGTTTTTGTAAAATCTCCCCCGCCTGCCAGTCGCCTTGAGGCTCCAGCCGATTGGCGGGCAGGCCTGACCCCTCTTTGTTAAAGAGGGGGAAATTAATGTTTTCATATTTTTGTATTTATCCTGCATTATATAGTTTAGCTGTGCTTGTTAATTGGTAAACAATATACCAAGTAATAGCATAAGCAAATAGCACTATAACTAAGCCGATTATAGAGTTTGTAATAATTTTTTTGGCCGATTCAATCTGCTGTTCATTTCCCCGAGCGGTCATCCACATAAACCCGCCATAGACAATCAAAATAAAAAATATTACCCCTAAAAAACTAATAATAGTCTTAATCACTTTACCAATAATAGGCTCTGGATCAACTACACTATTATCATAACCAGCCCAACCAGCGATATCATCCATGTTATCAACAGCATCGTCCAAGCCATAAGCAAAAACCGTACTAAAAGGGTTTAGTAAACTAACTAAAGAAAAAATGAAAATAAACTTTTTAAACTTGTTAAACATTTTTATTATTTAAAACTATTGTGTTCATGATACAATTTCACTGCCTACTTCAAATACTAAATCAACTACCAAATAAGCTAATAAAATAATAACAACCCCCCAAACGGCCCAGGTTATAATGGTTCTAGCCTTTTCAACCTGAGATTCATTTCCCCTGGCTGTCATCCACATAAAACCACCGTAAACCAAGAGGATGAAAAATATGGAACCCATTAAACCAAGGACACCACCAATAATTTGACCGATAACCCTAGAAACACTTGGCCTCCCTGCCCCACCATCTCCTAAGGCATCTTGAATTCTAGCATCACCAGCAGCTATCATGGTTTTGTCAAGGCCATCAATGGCAGTGCCTTGACCAATAGCTAATCCTTGCAATCCCGTTAAGCTAAATACTACCAAAACAAATGTTAATAAAAAATTTTTATGAATAAAATTCATACTTAATTTATATTCTTCTCTATATTAGGTAACTGCGCCTATAAAAGAACCGACAATTAAAGAAGATATCACATAAGCCATTAATACTATAATAAGACCCCAAATAGAATTTCCGATTATTTTTTTAGCTTTATCAACCTGAGTTTCATTTCCCCTGGCTGTCATCCACATGAACCCGCCATAAACTAGAAGAATAAAAAATACCATCCCCAAAAAAGACAAAACAACCCCTACAATAGTCCCAACAACTTCAGGCAAGCCTGCTGAACCACCTATGTCGGCTGCATCAGCAGCTTCATTTAAACCAAAATCTTTGGCTAAAACAAAATTAAAATTAAAAACAAAAAAAGATAACAACAAAATCAAATACATTATCTTTTTAAAACTAAAATTCATACTTTAAATCCCCCTTAGTCCCCCTTTAACAAAAGGGGAAATTACAATGTAAATCTTAAATATTTTAAAAATTATCAATTCTTTTATCTCTACCTAAGAAAAACAACAGGGTTGCTTCGTCGTAAACTCCTCGCAATAACGAGGGTTATTTTTCTTAGGCAGAGATAAAATCTCTGCCAAAAAATATTATTATGCAACATTTTGTACTACGAATTGTACAACTGCAAAAGCTGCTAAAATAATAGCTAAACCGATAACACCGGCAATGATCATTTGTCTTGCGCCTGCTACCTTGTCTTCACTTCCTGCTGAAGTCATCCACTTAAATCCGCCAACTAAGATAACAATGACCGCTAGAACGCCTAAGAATCCTAATAATACATTAACGATTCCTGTTAGTGTTGAGTAAAGATTTTGCGTACCCAAGCCAAATGTTCCACCTATTGATCCTGGGATACTAATTTGGGCAAAAGCCGCGCTAGTCATCACTCCAAAAGCAAATAAGCTTAACAAAGCAATTGATGTAATTTTTTTCATATCAATAAATTAATATTTAGTTTTTTATCTCTACCTAAGAAAAACAAGTTATTCGCTTCTTAAACCCGCAAATGCGAATGCGGGACATGCGAATTATTCCCCTTAGGCAGAGATAAAATCTCTGCCAAAAAAATATTATTATGCAACATTTTGTACTACAAACTGTACGATTGCGAAAGCTGCTAAAATGATAGCTAGACCGATAATACCGGCAACGATCATTTGTCTTGCGCCTGCTACCTTTTCTTCGTTTCCACCTGATGTCATCCATTTGAAACCGCCTACTAAGATGACGATAATTGCTAGAACACCTAAGAATCCTAATAATACATTAACGATTCCTGTTAGTGTTGAGTAAAGGTTTTGCGTACCCAAGCCAAATGTTCCACCAACTGAAGCTGGAATACTAATTTGAGCAAAAGCCGCGCTAGTCATCATTGAAAAAGCGAATAAGCTTAATAAAGCGATTGAAGTAATTTTTTTCATTCTAATTCACCCCCTTTCTATTTAAATTTATATTATTATTATAACATTATTTTTTTTAAAAAACAAACTAAACAGGCTCTATAATATTAATGGTGGCGCAAAACTCTATTTAAGAGCTAAAATTAG
>CAYNJS010000019.1:4501-16775 GCA_964397635.1 uncultured Gammaproteobacteria bacterium | reverse complement strand
TGGCAGGAAATGCCACCGTCGGCAAAGCAGAAGTTTTCCGCCCACCGCCACGATGTCAAAAAAGATAAAAACGGGCAGATTATTCCCTTGGACATCTGGGCGGGCGTTCAGCACACTTCAAATATAGATAAACGAATTCGGGATTTAGGACAACACTTTGCGGAAGTAAAAAATATTTTCAGAAAATTGTTTATGGTTTCTTACTTCCAGTTGCAAGATTTAAAAGGCGACAACTTGCGACGCAGAGCCGTAAAAAGAAAGTTTTTCCTGTTTAACAAAACGAAAGCAAACTGCTACAACACCCATGAAGCTGTCAATTTTATTGAATACCCGGATTTTCCCTATCACCGAAAATATTTAAAAAAGTTTTCTAATGATAATTCCGGACTTATTCCCATTTCTTCGGATATTCCCCCTTACTCCAAAAAGGGCAAATAACGCATAATTTTATTTGTTCTTTTAAATCTTTCTTTTTAAATCAAACAATCTTTTTTGACGAATTGCCAGATCGTCAAAAAAATTGTTTGCTAAAGAAATTTTAAACAAAGAAAAAAGCCGTTGGGCGAACCATACGGCTTAATCCTGTTTAACGCAAATAATATTAATTTATTCTACTGTGCACATAAATTTCTCATAAACAGGGTTTCGCAAGCAAAAAGCTTGCTGTCCAGAGATTGATTTGCCCTCTGAATCGGCAACAAATTTTAACACAATACTTTCACCGCTATATTCAGTAAGTACCCCGGTTAAGGATTTTTTGGGATTACTATGAACTATGGTAACGGTACGACCAACCCATTTTTTAAACATGAAATTCTCCTTTAATCTGTATTGTTTAATAAAAAGGAACAGTTTTAAATACCTTAATGAATATAAAAGTATATCACAAAACACAGAAAATGTCAACCGAAAATTACGAAATTTTATCTAATTATCTTAACTTGATTATAACCACACATCTAACGAAAAAATTGTCTTATGGCTTATACTTACGACTTCAAGGTCGTGGTATCGGGCAAGCAAGTTGAAGTTTACGAATATAAAAAGAATATTTTAAGGGATTACGAAAAGAAAAAAGAAACCAAACAAACCGCTCAAAAAGAGCCAAAGCAATTAAATATTTTTCAACAGCAAGAAATAAAAAAACAAAAAATGAAATTCTCTCTAAACAGAGCCAAGACCGAAATAAGACGGCTGGTTAACGCCAACCCCCAATTAAATAAATTCCTTACTTTGACTTTTGCCGAAAATATCACAGACCTAAAAGAAGCAAACTACATCTTTAACCAGTTTATCAAGCGTATTGCCTACAAATACCGTGATTTTGAATATCTGGCCGTGCCGGAGTTCCAAAAACGCGGAGCCGTGCATTACCACTTGCTTTGCAAACTGCCTTTTGTGGAAATGGCCGAAATAGAGCTTTTATGGGGACAAGGTTTTGTCAGGGTAAATAAAATAGCCAATGTAAATAATGTTGGGGCTTATGTGTGCAAATATTTAAGCAAGGACTTGTTTGATGAAAGATCTTTTAATAAGAAAAAGTTTTTTCGCTCGCAATCCTTGATTAAGCCTATTGAAATGCTCGGAGTTATCGCCAAAAGGTTTGCGAAAAAATATTTATCGGGCTTGATACCCGTTTTTAAGAAAACTTTTTCCTCCGAGTGGTCCGGGGAAGTTGACTACTCCGCTTACACGCTTAAATTTGTTTTAGCGAGGAAAGGTTTTCAGCGCTACCGAGCATTTAACACCATTTAGCAAAATGAATTTTACAGACGAACAACTGGATAGTTTTATCGCATTATACGAACAAGAGTTCGGCGAGAAAATAAACCGGGCGGAAGCCTTAAAGCAGGCCACCGCTCTTGTTTCGCTTGTAAAATTAACTTATGTCCCGATGAGCAGAGAAGATTTTGAAAAATATTCAAAGCTTGCCAAAAGCGATTAATATGATAATATTTAATTGACACCCAAACAAAATATTTAAAAAGCAAAAGTTTTTATTTTATATTTGTCCCCAGTAAGGGGCGGTTTGTGCCGACAAATACAGCTTTTGCTTTATCTTGTTTGGGTGTCCACAACCGTCCCTTTTTGATTAAAAATATATGAACAAAAAAGAACAAGAAGCGAGAAAAAATTTAGTCGATTTTTTCTTTTTACTTTGGGAAACAGACCAAAGATTAAAAAACAAAAAAAAGAATGAAAAACGAAAAAAACACAACTAAATATTTTGTTTATGTCCGCAAGTCCACCGAGGGAGAGGAACGACAGGCTCTATCCATTGAAAGTCAAAAGGATAATGTTAAAAAAGTTTTTCCGGAACTTGATATTGTTGAAGTGTTTGAAGAAAAACATTCCGCTTTTAAGCCATATAACAGGCCTGTTTTTGAGGATATGATTAAAAGAATAAGAAAAAGAGAGGCAAGCGGAATAATAGCCTGGCACCCGGACAGGTTAGGCCGTAACGAGATAGACGCTTCAACCATAACTTATTTAGTCCGCACCGGTATAATTGATGACTTAAAGTTCGGATCATATAACTTTGACAACAGTCCCGAGGGTATAATGATGTTGCAGTTGGCGTTAAGTCAATCTCAATATTTTTCATCAAAACTTGGCAAGGATGTAAAGCGAGGCTTAGAGAAAAAAATTCAAATGGGTTGGCGTCCCGGACTTGCGCCGGAGGGCTATCTTAATAAAATCGGAGAGTTGCAAGGATTAAAGGGGATAGCAGTTGATAAAAAACGGTTTGCGATGTTGCGAAAAGCGTTTGATTTGTTGCTTACCGAGGCCTACACGGCTATGGAGGTTTTAAATATACTAAATGATGAATGGGGGTATAAAACAGTTAGAAGAAGAGTGGTCGGAGGCGGTAAATTATCAAAGAGCAGTTGGTATAGAATATTAACCAGTCCTTTTTACACCGGTATTGTTATTTTTAACGGTCAAGAGAGCAAGGGAAAACATAAACCGTTGATAACAATTGACGAGTATAACAGAGTGCAGGAATTATTGGGATTAAAGGGGTGTAAAAGGAAGCCGAAAAATAAGAATTTTGCATTTTCCGGAATGTTTAAATGCGGTTTTTGCGGTTGCGGGATAACCGCTGAACATAAAACAAAATATATTAAAAGCGCAAAAGAGGTCAGGGGATACGACTATTATCATTGTACGCACAAGAAAAAAGAAACCGGGTGCAGACAGGGGTCGGTTGAGGAAAAAGAAATAACAAAAAGCGTTATCAGTGAATTAAAAAAAATGGAAATGCACCCGTTGTTTCTTGAATGGGCGCTTGATTATTTGGACAGCCAAAAAGAGACGGAAAAGAAAAAAGACAAAGAGGTGGAAAACAATAAGAATAAAATAATAAAAGAGTTGGAGATAGAATTGTCCGGACTTACACGAATGAGAGCGAAAGGTTTGATTGATGACGAGGAATTTTTGAAAGAAAAAAACAACCTGAAAAAACAGGTTGAAAAATTAAAGAAAAATTTAAACGAAGAAAAAAATGAAGAGGATAAAATAGAGCTTATAAAAGAAAAATTTGTTTTCTCTGCTCACGCACTGAAAAGATTTGTAGAAGGTGACAAAAGGGTTAAAAAAGAGGTGCTTGCGGATTTAGGTTCGAACCGAGAAATACTGGACAAAAAAGCCTTTATTAAAGCCTATAATTGGCTTTTGCCAATTCAAAAACACACGATCCCTCATAATGAGAAATTGGCAAGGTTAGAACCGCTCGGAGACTGCATAAATAAAAGAAAAAAAGAGGCCTTAGCCTCTCTTCGTCTCTCTTGGCACGGGTGGAGGGAATCGAACCCCCGCTAGAGGTTTTGGAGACCCCTGTACTACCACTATACGACACCCGCAGGTAGCTTTATTTGTAAACGAATAATATTATATTATTATATATATGAGCTAATGTCAACCCAGTTAAATGCATCTTTGATGCAATTTTCGAAGAAAATTATTTAACAGGGTCAATATAAAGTCAATAAAGCAATAAAGTACAAAAGAACCACTTGTCATTCCGTACACACATTATAAAATTAAATAATAGATGATACGGAATCTAAAAAATTATGAA
This sequence comes from uncultured Gammaproteobacteria bacterium, assembly GCA_964397635.1. Taxonomy (GTDB): domain Bacteria; phylum Patescibacteriota; class Patescibacteriia; order JAACEG01; family JAACEG01; genus CAYNJS01. The sequence continues at coordinate 12,694 of CAYNJS010000019.1, read as the reverse complement.
CAAAGAAAAATATAAAAAAATAGAAACAGATTTTTACGAAAAATTTTGGAAAAACCTAAAAGGCAGATTTTCTTTTGACAAAACTCATTTTAGTTTTGAGATTCCTGATCCAGAGATTTTTGATTTTATAAAAATTCTTAACAAAAATCAGGTTAAGGGAAAAGTTTTAGATATTGGTTGCGGGAATTCTAGAAATGCGATTACTTTAGTTAGGGGCGGGTTTAAGTTGTCTGGGATCGAAATTTCCCATGAAGCAATAAAACTATCTAAAATGAATAGTAAATTGAACAAAATAAAAATCGATTTAAAAGAAGGTGATTTTTTAGAAAAAAATTATAAAAAGAATGAATTTGAAGTTTGTGTGGATTCTGGGCTTTTTCATCATTTGAGGAAATATCAGTGGCATGAATATTTAAATGTACTAAATGAAATATTAACACCCAAAGGATTTTTTTATTTAAAAGTTTTTAGTATTGAGTCGGACAAGCTTCATAAATTCACGCCACCACCTGGGCGAAGGTGGCTCAAAAAGAATAATCATGTTAGTAGATTATTTGATGCAAAAGAAATAGAGAAAATATTTGGTCAGGATTTTGAAATAATAAAAACATTAAAAACAAGCAAGGGCCAAACCCCGCTTAAATTTCTAGTCTTTTTTATGAAGAAGAAACCTAGAAAAAATAAAGGTGCTTAAAAAGTAACTAAATAGCGCGGTCGCACTATTTAGTTACTTTTTGGTTAAATTTAGGAAGATTAAAATATAGTAATTATATAAATGATTGTTTTAAAAAATTGCAAAGATATAAAGAGCCGCTCTTTTTAAAGAGTGGCTCTTTTATTTTTCCTTAGCTAATTTTACGGTATTTTTTAAAAGCATGGCCACTGTCATTGGTCCAATGCCACGTGGCACCGGTGTAATATAACCAGCCTTGTTTTTAACTTTCTCAAAATCAACATCTCCAACTGTCTTACCTTTATATTTATTTATTCCAATGTCTATTACTATCACACCTTTTTTTACCATGCTTTCTTTTAAAGTCTTTTTTTTTCCAAAAACCATTATAACTATATCAGCTTTATTTAGGGTTTCTTTTTTTATTTCTTTAATCCAGGTAGGGTTTATTTTTTCTTTTTTAAGCATTACCTTAAGTGGTTCGGCAAATATTTTATTTTTAGCAACAATTGCTGCTGACTTTCCGTTTAATTTTTCTTTGGTTGCTTTTATTAATTCTATTGATCCGGCAATAAGAGGAGAAACTACAAAAGGATTATTTTGCAATAACTTTTTAATATTTTTTTTATGGAATCCGTCAACATCTTTTTTGGGATTAATAGATTGGATAATTTTATTGGTATTAAATTGTCTAGGTAGCGGCAGTTGAACTATAATACCATGAATATTTTTGTCTTTGTTAAGCAGGTCAACAATATTTAAGATTTCTTTTTCTTTAATTTTTTCTGAAAAGTGATATTCATAAAAATTAATACCAACCTTTTTAGCTTCTTCTTTTTTAATAGAAATATAAAGTTTGCTAGCTGGATTGTTGCCAATCAAAATAGCAGCCAGGCCCGGTTTTAATTTTAGCTTTTTAATTTCCGCCTTGGTTTTGCTGTTAATTTTTTTTGCTAATTTGTCTCCTCGTAAAATCATGTATTTGTCATTCCCGCGCCCGCCTGCAACGTTATGCAACGTAGCATTTCGGGCAGGAAGGCGGGAATCTGAATTTCTAGATTCCGGATCAAATCCGGAACGACATTAATTAGTTGGTAGGGGAAATTGTAAGCACAATTCCTTTACTTGGTTTTTAATTTCTTTTAATTTTTCATCATCATTTTTATTTTCTATTGCTTCGTTTATCCAGTTGGCAATTTTTTTAATTTCATCTTCGTTCATTCCCCTGGTTGTAATGGCGGCTGTGCCCAATCTAACACCAGATGGATTCATTGGAGGATTTGGATCATTTGGGATTGTGGATCTTGAAGTAGAAATACCAACTTTATCTAATACAACTTCAGCTTCTTTTCCGCTTAATCCTTTGCTAGTCATATCAACTACGATTAGGTGGTTATCGGTTCCACCTGAAATTACCTTATAGCCCATGTTGACCATCTCTTGTGATAAGATTTTTGCATTTTTAATAACTTGTTTTGCATATTCAGTAAAGCTTAGATCTAGGGCTTCTTTGAAAGCCACAGCTTTGGATGCAATTATATGTTCGTGTGGTCCGCCTTGCATTCCTGGGAAGACCGCTCGATCAACACGCTTAGCAAACTTTTCTTTACACATTATCATTGCGCCACGTGGACCCCGAAGAGTCTTATGGGTTGTAGTAGTTACAACGTCAAAAAAAGGAACAGGATTTTTCATTTGTTTTCCGGCAATTAGTCCGGCGGTATGCGCTATGTCGGCAAATGTATAAGCTCCAACTTCGTCGGCAATTTCTTTGAACTTTTTCCATTCAATTTCTCGTGAGTATGCGCTGTAACCAGCTACGATCATTTTTGGTTTTTCCTTTAAGGCAATCTCTCTTACTTTTTCCATGTCAATTTTTCCAGTTTTGTCATCAACTTCATATTGAACAAAGTTATATAGTATTCCAGAGAAATTTATAGGATGACCATGAGATAAGTGCCCGCCATGATCAAGCTTTAATCCTAAGACTTTATCGCCTGGTTCTAAGAATGCCATATAAACAGCAGCATTGGCTGGCGAACCAGACAAAGGTTGAACATTAACATGTTCAGCATTAAATAATTTTTTTGCTCTTTTAATGGCAATGTTTTCAACTTCATCAACAAATTCTTGTCCGCCATAATATCTTTTTCCTGGGTAGCCTTCAGAATATTTATTATTTAAAATAGTTCCCATGGCTTCAAGAACTGCTTTGGAAACATAGTTTTCCGAAGCAATAAGCTCCATTCCCTCTGCTTGTCTTTTTGTCTCGCGTTCTACTGCGTCAAAAATTTTTGAATCATCTTTTTTTAAATTTTCGTAATTTAACATAATTAATGTCATTGCGAGGAGGAGTGAAGCGACGACGCGGTAATCTTTTAATTTATCGCACTGCTCCTTGCAATTTGTGTTTAATAATAATCTGTTATTAATATTATTCAGTATATAATATTTTGTCAAAATAAAATAGGGTCGAAGAAATTTTTTCTTCAACCCTAGGGAATGTCCGTTAAAGTCTCTTAACTGGGGCATCCAATTGGAATAGGTTCCCAGCGCAGATTAGTATCGCCCAGTTGTTTGTTGCAATTTGGGTTAGCGCAAAATCGTCTGTCAAAGACAGACACATATCCATCAAGGGTAACTTCTTCGCCGCTTTCATCGTGGTGAATAATTGTTTCCAATTTTTCTTCTTTGTGCGGACAATTATTTTGTCCAAGATCGCGCGTTGCCATTTTGTCCTCCCGTTTGTTTGAAGATTACGTTTTATCACACCTAGATAGTAAGTCGGATATACTGTGTACTTTTATAATTCTTACTGTTTTACCTGTAGTTACCCTGGCGGTAACATGATTTCCATCTTTTTTTATTACCTCGGTTTTACAAGCTGGTTGCTTCTTTTTCATCACTTGCTCATCTTTTAATTTTTTTAAAAATCTTCTTCGGTTTTTATTTTAATTCCGTTTCTTTTTAAAAGAGCGGTAGTAACACCATTGCCTTTTTTTATGGTTTTAGTAAAAGTGCCGTCGTAAATTTGTCCGCATCCGCAAGAAGGACTTCTTTGTTTAAAAATTACTTCTTTTATATTTAATGATTTAATAATTTTTAATGTTTCCTTAGCTCCTTTTATAAATTGTTCTGTTACATCAATCCCTTGTCTTGTTATTATTTTTGCTTTTTTATTTAAAACATCATTGCCGCTACCTTTGTGAATTTGGGCTCCTTCGCGTGGAGTAGGTAATCCGCCTAATTGTTCCGGACAAACAGGAATTAATTTGCCTTGTTTATACTCTTTCAATATTTTTGGGTTAATATCCGAAAGATTATTTTTGCCGTCGTATTTGCAGTTTATGCCGACTAAGCAGCCACTAATTATTTTCATAGACAAGAATTTATTTTATGAACTTGATAACTTTATTGAGCCATTGTTTTATTATATCGGGTCGTTCTAAATCGTGATCGCCACCCTTAACTAAAATTTTATTAACAAAATTAATACTGACATTTTCTATCGGAGCCTTGTCATCTTTATCTCCATGAACACATAACGTATTTTTAAGGTTAGTAAAAATGTCGGAATAATCTTTATTTTTATTTTCTAAAAAATAATTTTTAGCAATGTAGTTTGCTTTTGTCATTTTATCGCTTCTCTCACAGTCTTTCATAAAAGCTTTTTCGTTTAAATGTTTTTTATAATTTTTCCAAGCAATTTTCTTTTTTGGATTTTGAGATTTTGTAAACCAGTAGCGTAAAAGCTCGGCCTGATTTAGCGCAGGGGAGAGCAGTACAATGTTCCCAAAAATATTTTTACTTGTTTTTATGTATTTTGCTAAAATACAGGCTCCCATACTGTGGGCGATTACAGAAATATTTTTGTCCGACGGCTGGCGGATAACCTTTTTTATTTTATTTAAAGCTTTTGTGAAATCTCCTACCTGGTTTTTTATCGTTGTATATTTAAAATCGCCATCAGACAACCCACATCCGGTAAAATCAAATCGAAAAGAAGCAATATTTTTTTTCGCTAATTTATCTGCCAGTACTTTAAATTTTTTTTCGGTGATAGCTGTTCTTTCAAAGCCATGGATAAAAATAATACATTTATTGAATTTTTTAGGTTCAATAAAAACACCTCTTAGCAAGTTTCCTTTTTTATTTTTAAATTCAAGTAATTTTGTTTTGTGCATATTAATTTTTAGTTAAAACTATTCTCTATAGTTCCCCTCTTTGTTAAAGAGGGGTCAGGGGAGATTTTACAACTTAACAAACCCCTTTTAATATCCCTTTATTAAAGGGAGGAATTTGCTATTTTATTATACTTCAATTATTTTACAGTTTTTTTTATTTCCTTTATGCCAATAGCACAACTTAACTTTATCTAAATTTCTGGTTTTTGTCGAGTGGTGTTTTGTTAATTTTGCGGCTTTCTTAATAATTTTATCTTTTTCTTTTTTGTCCATTTTTGCATAAAATCTAATTATAGTTAGTGGCCCCGGAATATTTTTAGCTTCTAATAATATATCTTCTTTTTTAGCAAATTTGTTAATCTTTAAATTTTCTTCATGCTTTCTGCCAATAATTATTTTTGCGTTGTGGTTCGTAAAAACTCGCCCGGACCTTAACAGTTCAACGTCAGTTCCGTCTAATTTTTTGTAATTTATAATTGATTTTAAATTTTTAGCAAAAATTGGTTCTGTTAAAATACAGCCACCAGCCGGTAGAGGATAGTTTTTAACTTTAAATTTTTTAGCCAGTTTCATTTGTATACTACGAGATCGTCCAGATATTCCATAAAGTTTTTTTCTATTAACTAGGCCATCACGCTCAAAGTCAGTTTCATCTAAAATTAAAGCGCTAAGTGGGCGAAGAATTTTATTTTCTAAACCCGTCTTTTTTTCAATTACTTTTAGTTGCTGAATTTGTTGGCTCATTGGTCGCTGACTCGCAACTTCACCGGTAACCAACAGGTCGTAATTTTTTTCTTTAAATATCTTTTTTGCTTCTTTAATCATTATTAAATGGCAATCTGTGCATGGGTTTAATCCTTTGCCATAACCATGCTCTGGTTTCCTAACTATTTTTAAATGTTTTTTTGATAAATCAATTATATTTAGTTTTTTAGCTAAAATTTTTGCTGATGTTTTAGCTTCGCTTTCATCAAAGAAAAAACTAGTAAACGAATATAGATCTACTTTTATATTTTGTTCTTCTAAAATTTTTACAGCCAGCATTGAATCCAGTCCCCCGGAAAAAAGAAGAAGTGCTTTAATTGTTTTTTTGTTTGCCATATTCCCTTAATATTAGCAGGTTTTTTTATTTTTTCAATGTTTTTTTCAATGTTTGACACTATTAGTAAAAAAACGTATAATTAAAGCATATATTTTATTTATTAACTTAATGTCATTTTTTAGATTAATGACTATTATTTTTAATATATGATGATAGGTTTTTGGTTAATTGTTTTAGTTGTTAGCTTGTTTGTTTTGGTTAAATCAGCTGATTTTTTTATTGATGCTTCTGAGAAGGTGGGTCTTATTTTGGGGATCTCGCCTTTTTTTATTGGAGTAACAATCGTTGCTCTCGGGACTTCATTACCAGAGCTTATTACTTCTGTTATTGCTGTTTTAGGCGATGCCAGTGAAATAGTTGCGGGAAATGTAGTTGGTTCCAATATCGCTAATATTTTATTGGTAGTTGGAATTACAGCCATTGCTGTTAAATCAGTTAAAATCGATAGGGATATTTTGCATCTGGATTTACCGCTTCTTGCTGCTTCTACTATTGCCTTGGTTGCTATGATTGCCTGGGATGGAATAATTAATATTTTTGAAGGATTAATAGCTCTTGTCCTTTATGTTGTTTATATAATTTATTTATATAAAAGTCGTCACGATACCATGAGCGAAGAAATATCCAAAAAATTTGAGGAAGCAAAAGCTAAGTTAACTCATAAAAAGATTAATATTAAATTAATTTTAACAATTATTTTAAGTATACTTTTTTTATTTTTAGGAGCTAAATATACTGTTGTATCGGTTTTAGCCTTATCAACGATTCTTGGTATAACCACTTCGGCCATTGCTCTATCGGCCATTGCCATCGGCACCTCATTGCCGGAACTGGCCGTTACCATTAGAGCTGCTAGCAATGGTAATGGAGATCTTGCCATCGGTAATGTTTTTGGGTCTAATCTTTTTAACGCATCGCTTGTTGTTGGCATATCCAGTTTTTTTGGCCCCCTCCAAGTCGGAGCCGAGGTAATGTTTATTGCAGTTCCGTTTTTACTGGGAGCCACTTTTCTTTATATCTTTTCGGGAATGTCACATAAAATTTACAACTACGAAGGCGCGATGTTCGTTCTTATATATGTAATGTTCCTAGCTAAGTTATTTAATGTTTTTTAAGAAATAAAATTATTAAAAATAAAATTTATGACACATGAAGATCAACTAAATGCTCATAATGAGCAAGGGGGGGGAAATCAAGCAGAGCAACCCATGGCTCATGACGATAGGGTAATGGAAATAAATGATCAAATGGATATAACTCAAGATAATTTAGGCTCTTTGAGTAAAATCGGCAAAGAAGCTTTTGGCGGTAAGGCAGGGGTGAAAAAACAGGCTGAGTTAATTGACAAAATTACCATCGGCGTTAATGAAACAGCAGAAAAGGCAATCAACAAAGTATTAGAATTTATTCCAGGTAAAAGAAAATTCGAAGTTAATTTTAGCGAAAGAGAAATTGATAGTGCTTCTGAGAGATTAGTTTTAAATAGAGTTGATGATTTAGAAGAAGGTTTGGGTCAAGAAATTTTAGATTTAAAAAGCCGTTTGAAAAATCTTAATGAAACAACAGATAAATCATTGGAGGTAGCAGAGAAACATTTTAGCGAAGCTGAAGTGGATAACTTAAGAAAAAAAGCCAAAGAAGAACAAGGTGAAATAGAGGCTCTTATTCAGGAAAAGCAAGAAGATTTAATGAACGATAACGTTGTCGAAAGCGTTATTAGTAACAAGGAGGCGTTAGACCAAAATTTTAATAATTTTAATGAAATTCATGAAGATGTGGTAGAGTATAGAAAAGACCTTCAGGTTCAAGAAAGAGAATTAACAAGAGATATAAATAGCATTAGGGAAGATGAAGGTGTCTCCGGTGAGATTAAAGACATGTTAAATGAAAAATTAACTTCCATCCAAGAAGATTTAGAAGAAATTCAAGAAAGAGAAAACTCCTTAAAAGAAAGATTAGATGAATTAAAATCAGAAAAACAAGAAGTAGATGATTTAGCTGAAAGAATAAACAGAATGGGCAAAACAAGCAAAGAAATAAGAGAAGAAAAACAAAAAGCAAAACAAGAAGCAATAGATGATCTTAAGGTAGGCGAAGATGAAGCTGTTGATGTAGAAGAAACAGTAGATGAAGAAGTGGCCCCTGAAGACGAGGATGAATCAAACGAAGAAACTCCCCCAGCTGTTGATGTAGAAGAAACAGTAGATGAAGAAGTGGCCCCTGAAGACGAGGAT
>CAYNJS010000019.1:0-4401 GCA_964397635.1 uncultured Gammaproteobacteria bacterium | reverse complement strand
GAATCAAACGAAGAAACTCCCCCAAATGATTTAGAAGGAGATGAAAAAGAAGGCTCAGTAGAGCAACAAGAAGAAATAAAAATAACACCAGAAGAAGTGTTAAATAAATTAACATTAGAGGCCGACGAGAGCAAGAAGTTTGTTTTTGATAACTATTTCAATGTCGCTTTTAGTGTTTATGATAAAGTTAATGATACAACCGCAGAATTAAGCCAAGAAGAAGTTATTAAAAGGATAAAAGGTTTTTTTGAAGCCGAAAGAGATATGCAATCCTCTGCAGCAACAAAAGAAGCAAAGGCTTTAGTAGAAAGAATTGTTTCCTCTAAATAAGATTAATTTAATAACCAATAAAATTATGACTTCAAATAAAAAAGCTCAGGCTATATTAAAAAAATTAGACAAATTAAGCAAGCAAAACAAAAAATTTATTCAAGATATCGATAAAAGGGTGGCTGAGGCTGAACTTGGATATGCTAAAACTTTAATGGAAAATGATATTAGAACAATGCAAGCAGCTAAAAAAATAGTAGAAGAGGATAAATAATATTATATCAATGGCTAAAAAAACCAAGCAAGAAAAAATTAAGCTAAGCCAGGAAGAGGCTATGGTTATCGAGGCGCAAATTAAAAAATTTGCTGTCTTATTGGATAACTCCAATATACCAGATGATATAAAACGATCATTAATATCAATAATGCCAGATTTAGCATTGGAGCAAATAGATAAACTATCTATGATTTTAGAAACAAGATTTTTAGATGAGGAAACAAAAGATATAGATGAAAAATTCAAAAAAGAACTTAATGATTTGGTTGATGAATTTGAAAAAGAAGAAAAAGACCTTGATAGTAAATTTTTAAAAAATATTAGTGATTTTAAAAAATCTATTGATCTATGAACGAGCGAGATACAACCAAAGAGACAATAATTGAAACTATTGACCCTATAACAGGAGAACTGATTGATAATACCCAAAAAATAGAAGATCCTAAGTTAACCGGTGATCAAGTAGAAGTAGAAAATACTGAGCCAGCAGCAGAAAATTTAGAAACTACAGAAGATTTAGAGAGCGATCCAACAAGAAGAGAGGGGAGAGTTATAGAAGATTATCTTGAAAATGTCAAAGAATACGAAAAAAAGGTTTTATTAGAAAGAATCGGAAAGACGGCTGCTGGGACAGCCGCCTCTATTGTCGGTGTAAGGGGTTATTATGATGTACCTGCTTATTTTGCGCAGAAATTCAGTTCTTATTTTACCAAAAAAGAACTGGCTAATGTTATGAGTAATTTGGAAGAAGGGAGAGAATTTAGGGTTGATAATAAAGATAGAAATAAATTTAATCAAGATGGCTTAAGAGTGGGCAAAGTGATTAATTTAGATCAAATTCAAAAAATTCAAGATAAAATCGAAAATTCTAGAAGTATTTCAGAGGATTCAAAAAATAAATTATTAGAAGAGTTAAATATTTTGGTAGAAAATTATAATATTGAAAAAGCCGGTTTAAAAAATAGGCATCAGACAAAAATAAAAAAAACTTTGAATGAATATACAGAAACAAAAGTTTCGGGAATTCAAGCTGCTCGTGAAGGCTTGAATTCTTTTTTTACTGCTTCTGGCGGTTTTGCTCTTAGATTAATATCTTCAGGTTTTATGGATGCTGTTGGCAGGTATCAAAGTGAAAAAAAGAGAATCAAAAAAGAGATAAAAGAGGAAAAAGAGGAAAATAAAAATAAAAAAGTTAGCATTTTTAAAGATGTTATAATAGGCGGGATTAAAAAAACTTTCAAGGAAGCAGCCTTGAGAGGAGATGGAGAGACCAAATGGTCAAGAAGCTTATCGGCAGCAGGAGCTTGGGGGAGGATTGCTCGATATGTTGGTATTAGTTCCACTGTTAAATATAATCCTGAAGGAGTGCAAAATGATTTTGAGAGCGTTTTTGAATTTTTAAAAAGTGAAGACAAACTTGGCGAAGCAACGGGTAATTATAAAGAAAATTTAAGTCGGTTGTGGAATGTTTATTCAAAATTACCCGGCAAGGCGATGGATTTATTTTCCGTGGATACAGCTAATGCCGGAGAGCCAGAGATAAAAATGGGCGTAGTAGAGAAAGCCTCTGTTGTAGCTAGCGCGGTTGGTAAAACTTTGACTGAGACCGATAAAGGAAAATCTACGGATGTATTTTCTCCAATTTCGACTAAGGATGTATTTTTACCAGGCGGGGAACAAAGACTTCACGATATTTTATCAAAGATGAATGGCAGCCAAGAAGGCCAAGCATTTGAAACTCAGCTGGGAAACATTCAATCAAAATACGAAGCTTATCTGAACGGATCTTTAAATAAAGATGATTTTTTTAATTCTCTGGGTGAAGTTAATAATGCATTTTCTAATCTTGGCAATGAAGTGCTTGGTGGCGATATTAAGGTTATTGATATTGACAGGATTGTTGAAGTGGCAGATAAAAATATTAGTGATGCAAGTGTTGGCGAGAGTCTGTCAAAAACAAAAGGAAACACTGGTAATATGGTTATTGGTGATAGTGATAAGCCAGAAATAAAAAGTGGAAACGAAGATAGTTCGGCAGAGAGCGAAGCTATTGCCGATACTAATAAGCAAAACGAGGCTATAGAGGGGCTCAAATCACCAGAAAATCCCAGTAAAGTTTTTAATGATGCTGTTAAAAACTATATGCAGAGAAACAGAATTACAAACACTAGTCAATTTACAGATAATCACTTAGTACAATTTTCAACAGAGTTAAAAAGTTTAAATAATGAGCAAATTCAAAAACTGCTAGTTAAAGACTTTGGACTTGAGGAGGTAAAGGCGAGTAAGATTATTAAGAGAAAAATGGGAATTGATTTATTGGTCAATGATATTCATGGTAAAACCGAAAGCATGACCGATAAGGCTGTTGATGAAGTTAAAAAAATTTTAGATACAGGTAAAAAACATGCCAGTGAGTTGTGGAACAAAAAAGATGAAGTTATTGGTAAAATAACAGGGGAAAAAGCTAAGCTGGAATCAAATCTTAAGGGATTGAATCAAATGATGAAGTCTCATGGTAACGAAGACTCAGTTATAGGAGATCAAAGTAAGACAAAAGTACTAGAAGGAAATTCTAAAAATAAGGTGTCGGAAGTATTATCTGATATTAAGAAAGAAAGGGTAAAAATAAATATAGAAATAGGAGAGGGGGATAGTATTTGGTCAACTTCAAAAAAATATTTAGAAGCAAGATATGGGGAAGATTTTTCTAATCTTGGTGGTGGAGATAAAAACATTGAAGAAGCCTTAAGGACTCATAACGTTGATAGAATTAAAGACAAAATCACAGAAGTTGTTAGCGGTACCGATGAAGCTCTAAAAAAGAGATTTGGGTTAGAAGGAATAAAAAATGCAGGTATTGTTACTGAGGATCAATTAAAAAATATTAATTTTGAAGAATTGGATAAAGAAGTTTTTGGCTCCCCGGAAACAGAAAGTCTGACAGAAAATTATGAGGCTATTTTAGAGGGAAAAGGGGATACCGATGATGTCGGAAAAGTTGAAGTATTGGATAGTGTTCATAAGCAAGAACCTGGTACTGCAGAAGCCTTTGATTCAGATAAAATCATAGAAGGGTTTAGTGGTTTAGAGGATGATAATGAGGCAAGAAAAGAATTTTTGGAAAAAAATACAGATTTTTATAAGATGAGTGCTTCTGAACAAAGAGAATTTATTGAAGATTTTAATACAAAGGTTTCAGGGCTAATCAAAGCAAGTATAGATGCGGTAGAAGGAACGCCGGAACATGCTGCAGCAGTGGAAAAATATAATGCAAATAATAGCTTAAGACATTTTTTGCACAGAGAATTTAACCAGCTGCATGAAAGTGAAATAAAACAATATGAAGCTTATAAAGAGTCTTTAATAAAATTAGAGACTAGTTACGATAAGGAAGCCGAGGCTGTTGTCGATAAAAATATTAAAAAGATATACGGAGGTAAAATATTGGGAATTTTCCCGAGTAAGTATGACCAAGAGTGGCCAACTTTGCAAAACAAAACTGTTGGTGATTCTTTAATTCATAATTTTGCCGATTTTGATAACAAGGAAATTGTGAGCATGGTTAAAAAATTTATTACAGAAGAAGGCTATAACTCGGAAAAAGGATCTAAAGAAACAATAAAAGAATGCTTGATAAGAATGGAAAAGACTAAACTATTATCAGGTGATTCATATACCGTGCCCTACAGCAAGTATTAACAGTTGGGAAAATCTTTAGGTTTTTTAAAATAAAAGATAATAAGTTAGAAGGCCAAGTTTACGGTGATAGTGCTTCTAATTATTCTAATTTAGATCATATTAAAGCTGCTACTTATGCAGAGATGTATGTTAAGAAACGTAAGGATGGGAAG
>CAYNJS010000018.1:0-17186 GCA_964397635.1 uncultured Gammaproteobacteria bacterium | reverse complement strand
GTAGGACATTTCTATTTGGCTGTACTATGACATTATCATTTGGCTACGACATACAAGAAAAAAGGCTTGCCAAAAACAAAAAAATAGTGTAAAGTGTATTAGATTTGTTAATAAACAAAATTAAATGGAAGAGCAAGTAATAAAAGATATTTCGGTAGCAGAATCAAAAGAGTTAATAGAAAAAAACAAAGACAATAAAGATTTTGCAATCATAGACTGCCGAACTAAGGGAGAATTTGATATGGGACATATTAAAAATTCGGTTTTAATCGATTTTTATGACCCTAATTTTATGCAAGAAATTAGCAAATTAGATAAAGAAAAAACTTATTTAATATATTGCCGAACAGGAAGCAGGAGCAAGGTTGCCCTTGGTTTAATGGAAAGGGCTGGTTTTAAAGAGGTGTATAATATGATTTATGGAATCGTGGAATGGTATGGCGATGGTTTTGAATTGGTAAATTAATAGACCTATAATATAAAACGAACCTTACAATCAAAAAAGAGGAGGAGATAAAATGAAAAAAAGATTTAGTCTTGGCAGTAAAGGTGGGCCAATTTTTAATTTGGATATAAAAGTAGAATGCTTAAACATGAACAATGCTAAGCAGGATAAAAACGGCTTTGTTTTTCCAGGAGATGTTAAAAATATTGCTTTGGCCATAAATTATACCGAGGAAATTGTAGTTGGTCCGCGTCATGTTACTGATAAAGGTTATTTAGTTAATGGCTGGAAGGGAAATAAAATTCCTACTATAAAAGGAACAATTGATGTTATGAAAAATTTAACCCAACTATTGTCTTTTTCAAGGACTAACAAAAAAAGAGTGGTTCTTAGCTTTAATCATAAAGAGGGCAAAGCAGTAGGCAATATTACATTGGATAAAAAAGAAGGAATTATTTTTAATGATGTTTTTGGACTGGAAAAAGAAATAAGAGAATTAAGAAAAACACCTAGTATTGATAAACCAAAGATTTGGGGAGATAAAACAATCGATGAAGTTTTATTAGGTTTAGATAAATTTGAAAAACAGAGCAGAGAAGCGGTGATTGTCGCCAAAGAAGGTTGCCCTAATAGCGAGGCAAGGAGACACTGAATAAAAGTTAAAACAGTTTTAAAACGGGGAGAGATAAAATGTCGATAAGATGGATGTGTGGTAAATGCAAAAAAGAATTAGAAGAAGATGAAATTAGGGCAGGTGTTTGTAAGCAATGTTTAAGCAAGGGGTTAAAGGATATTTTCCCAGAATCAAAGCTGTATATTCAAGCTGGCGGACTTATCGTTGAAAAAAGTCGATGTTGTGGGGCTCCGATCAGGAGAACAGAGGGTTTGATAGTTGAAATTTGCACAAAGTGCAATAAACCAAACCCGCCAGAGTCTGTATTTGGATGGCAAGCAAGCTAGAAAATAGCTCAAAAGAAAAAAGCGATTAGATTTTATTCTAACCGCTTTTTAATTTTTTAATAATAACCCATCTCTCCTTATCTCTTGTTTGGCTTTTTTTCTATCATAGCTTTTTTTGCCTTTTTTTGTTCCGTGGACGCCACCTTTTTTTCTAAGAATTTTAACTGCTTCCTTGGAAAGCCGAGGTTTAATCTTTTTTCTTGGAATTGATTGCATACTTTATTTGCAGATGTTATGATTTAATCAATTATAAAGAATTAATTAAAGTATAGCATAATTTTTAGTAGCATATAAATTAAACAATAAAAAGTTCGTATAATACTGAATATTCTCATATTCAGATATACTAGCCAGAATTTTCTTAATTATTTTTTTAGAATTTTTTGGCGATTTATTTCAAGTCGAACATAGCTGGTTGTATAATTTAATCAATTTAATTAATCAACAAAAATATGGAATTTGAACAACCCCTACCTCCTCAAGAGTCACAAGAGGAGCGAAATAAAAAAAAGTTTATAGAATCTTTGACCGATAAACTTGCTGAAATGCAACAGTCTGGTAGATTATCTCAGGAACAGGTCGATGATAAACTGTTAGCAGCATCAAAAATTCAAACCGGTTTTTCTGATGATCTCGAACATGATGCGGAAATATTTGTATTATCCGGAATAGCTGATGAAGAAGAAATGATAAAAGCTTTTGAGGGACGAAAAGATGTTGAAAATCAAACGAAAGAAAAAGAAACACTTACAGGGCCTGATACTGACGAGCCAAGCGAAGAGCAAATTGCTAATTTAGAACAAGAAAAAAAAGAAATATCTGAAGGGCTGAAGCAAATAAGGGAAGATACAGGGTTGCCACAAGTTGATGAAGAGCCAGATAGTGTTAAATCAATAAACGATCAAATTGAAAAAATTAATACTAATGAAACCAAGGCGGAAGCTGAAAAAAAAGAATTTGAATTGGAAAAACAACATTGTTTAAAAGTGCTTGATGCAACTAAAAATTTGACTAATATATTTAATAAAAGGAATGGCGACCGATTAAGCCCTTTATTAGACGACGGTAGTTTAGGTAGACTAAAATCCGCTATCACTAATATAGACGATCTTACAAGCCAAAAAAAAGTCGATATTGATAGTTTTGATATAGAACTTGCTAAAATAGCCTCATCAATTAATTCCATTGGAGATATGCCTAGAAAATTACCATTAAAAGAAGATGTTCAAAGTTTGGGGGCGTTAATTTTTAGATTGAAAAATTTAAAAGAAGAGGGTGGTAATTTAATAAGATTTATATCAAAATTCAACTCAGAACAAACAGAAAAAACCAGGAAGAATTTACACAATTTATGCGATTCATGTGATAAAAAATGGCCATATATTGCCAGACTAAGAGAATCATTGGATAGATATAGTAGGTAAAATAACAAAACTCAATTTAAATAACTTTTATTACAACATATAACACCGCAGGCTGTCGAACAACCTATCTTAAATTCTATTCCAAAATTTAATTGATAAATTGAAAACTTTTTTAAAATATTTTTAATTTTCTTTAAGAAAAATGCCAGAATTGCCAGAAGTACAAACCGTGGTAGCGGATTTAAATAAAAAAATAAAAGGCTATAGAATAGTTGATTTTTGGTCTGATTGGCCAAAAACAATTAAGAGCAAATCTTTGAATAGGTTTAAAAAAGAAATTGTCGGAAAAAAGATTGTCAAAGTTTGGCGGTTGGGTAAGAATATTTTTATTGATTTAACTGGCAATAAAACTATCTATATTCATTTAAAGATGACGGGGCACCTGCTCGTAAAGCCACGAGCAAATTTTCAATTTTCAATTTCTAATTTTCAATCAATTTCCAACAATCAATTTTCAAATAAAAAAAATTATTTCGATGATAGAGTTAATCAATATATTCATCATAAGTGGTTTTTGAGAAACAATGAAAAATCCCCCCTAGCCCCCCTTTGTCAAAGAGGGGAAAGTAAGCATGACACAACTTTAGAATTTTCTGATCTTAGAAAATTTGCTAAAATTGTTTTAGTTGATACCGATAAAGTTAAAGAGTTAAAAGAAATTAAGGAGCTCGGGATTGATTTAATGGATAAGGGATTTACTTTGGCTAAATTTAAGGAGGTGTTGAATAAAAGAAAAAACAAAGCCATAGGCTTGGTTTTAATGGAGCAGAATTTACTAGCAGGGATCGGTAATATATATAGAAGTGAGATTTTATTTGAATCTAAAATTTCACCGCTTCGGTTAAGTGGAAAACTGAATAAAGAAGAGATAGATCTACTATATAAGACAATAATTAAAATACTTAAAAAAGCTATAAAACTTCGAGGAACATCAGATAGTGATTATCGGGATACTTATGGCAAGCAAGGGCGATTTCAAAAAGTTTTAAAAGTTTATCGACGGGATGGGGGAAAGTGCTTTAGTTGTAGTGGCAAGGTGGAACGAATGAAAATAGCCCAAAGAACTGTGTTTTATTGTAAAAAGTGCCAAAAGTAAAAAGCAAATATAATAATACTGTGGAGACTTGAAGTACCAAGAGCAGCTCTTAGTTGATTTCTTATAAGGCCGTAATTTGATTTTCTGTATCATTTTTGATATAATAATGATATAAAAAATAATGTAATAAAAATTAACAAATATGGCTAAAATTAGCGAAATAAATACAAGACAAGAGAAAATTTTAGAAGCTATTGAGCAAAAAAACAAGAAAATAGCGATTTCTGAAATAATAAATGATATAAAAAAAATTAGCCCGGATATAAAAAGAATTACGGTTAGCAGGGATTTGAAAAAATTAGTTGAGTTGAGTTTTATCGATAAAATAGGTGTTGGCAAAAAAACTCTTTATAAAATATCAGATAATTATAGGTTGTTCCAGAAAATTAATGTTGATAAATACTTCGAGACTTCTTATTTAAAAAGAGAAATAAATTACAAATTCAACTTTAAAATATTTTCTCAAATGAAAAATATTTTTTCTGATAAGGAAAACGAGTATTTAAACAATCTGAACAAAACCTATAGAGAGAACTTAAAAAAAATTACGCCAATGATATTTAAAAAAGAAATGGAGAGATTGGTAATCGAACTTAGTTGGAAGTCTTCGCGCATTGAGGGCAACACCTATACTTTGCTTGAAACTGAAGATTTGATAAAAACAAATATTCCTTCCCCCTTGCATTCAAAAGAGGAAGCCTTGATGATTCTTAACCATAAAGAAACCATCCAGCATATCAATAAAAATAATAAAAGATATTTAAATTTCTCTGTTTCAAAAATTGAAGACATTCATCATCTGCTTACAAAAAATCTTAATATTTCAAGAAATATTAGAGAAATTATTGTCAAAATATCCGGTACAAAATACATTCCTTTGGACAATAAATATCAAATCAAAGAAGCTTTGCAAAAAACGTGCAAAATTGTTAATAAGGAAAAAAATCCTTTTGCTAAAGCTGTAATGTTAATGGTTTTAATTTCTTACATTCAGCCATTTGAAGATGGCAATAAGCGAACGAGTCGACTTCTTGGCAATGCGGCTTTAATTGCTAATAGTATCTGTCCATTGTCGTTTGGAAGTGTTGAGGAGGTAGAATATAAAAAAGCGATATTGTTGTTTTATGAACAAAATAATCTAAATTATTTCAAGCAAATATTTATCGAACAATTTGAATTTGCCGCTACAAACTATTTTCAAGTTTAGAAGGATAAAAATGTTTTAGTTGTAGTGGTAAGGTTGAACGAATAAAAATGGCTCAAATAGCTGTGTTTTACTGTAAAAAGTGCCAGAAATAGAATGTTCTTTCCCCCGTTAAATCCGGCGAAGCCGGTTTTGTGTAGCGAAAATTTAATCGGGGGGCTCTGTGTCAAAACCGGTGGTAGTTATTTTCTCATTTTATCCTTATTAAATCCACCCTGACCCTCCTTTGTAAAAGGAGGGAACTATAAAAAAATAGCTAAAATAAAGCAAAACAGTCTCCCTCTTTGAAAAAGGGGGAACACCTGCCCGCCAATCGCTGCGCTCAAGGCGCTGGCAGGCGGGAGGGGGATTTTTTAAAAAATAACAATAAAATATATAATTTTTGTATTAAGTTGGAAAAGTCGTTTTCTATGCTAATTTTAGCTCTTAAATAGAGTTTTGCGCCACCGTTAATATTATAGAGCCGACAACTCTTGACAAACCTTTTTAAATCTGGTTTAATGTAAGTAGTTAAAAACAGCCTGTTATACAAGTCATAAGTAGATAATAGGAACGCTGACAAAGTAAGAAAGCGTGATGTATAAAAATAATTATAGCTAACTTAAGTAGAGAGTAAAAACTCATCCTTTTTTTGTTTTTGGATGAGCGTTTTTTGTGTCTGAAAAAAGATGTAAGGGTAAAAAATAGATCCCGGATCCATCCCGCTTAGCGGGACAGGCAGGTCTGGACTGACATCGCCAGTGTCATGCTGGGCCCTGTGCTGAACTTGTTTCAGTATTGTTTCAGCATCTCTGTATTTCCATGGGATCCTGAAATAAATTCAGGATAACAACTTGTTTTATTTCTTTTATATGACAAAAAGTATATTTTAAATTAAAATAGATTCCTGCCTTCGCAGGAATGACAGATAAAATAAATAATAATTATATTATGCCCAGAACCAAGCCAAAAGAGAGAATTTTATTTACCTACGATTTAGAATCGGGAAATAAAAAGGCTCAAAAAGATTATAAAACCACTAAGATCAACAAGTGGGATTCAATTCCTCTGCCAAACTTGGTTGAATCTCAAAAAGATTCATATACCTGGTTTTTGCGTGAAGGAATTAAAGAAATTTTTGATGAAATTTCTCCTATTAAGGATTTAGGAGGATTGAATTTAGAGTTATCATTTTTAGATTACTATTTTGATGACCCTAAATTTGATGAAGCAACCAGTAAGAGGAAAAATGTTACCTATGAGGCTCCAATGAGAGTGGATGTTCAACTTAAGAAAGATGGAAAAAAATTAAGTAAACAAGAAATTTATTTAGGTGATGTTCCGATAATGACTAAAAACGCTACCTTTATTATTAATGGTATTGAGCGATCAGTTGTTTCTCAACTTATCAGAAGTGCCGGTGTTTTCTTTTCATCTGAAACTGTAAAAGGAAAAAATTATTACGGAGCAAAGATTATTCCAAACAGAGGGGCTTGGCTTGAAATAGAAACAGATTTAAATAATGTAGTATGGGTAAAGATCGATCGAAAAAGAAAAGTAGCAGTTACTTCATTGCTTAGAGCTTTTGGCTACAGTACAGACGATGAAATCAGAGAAGTTTTAAAACCAGCAGAAACCCATCCAGACTTTAACTATACAGAGGCAACACTTAAAAAAGATATTGCTAACAGCGAAGAGGAAGGGTTGCAAGAAGTTTATAAAAGAATTAGACCAGGGGACTTAGCTGGTATTGATAACATTAGATCATTGATCCATTCAATGTTTTTTAACTTTGATAGATATGACTTTGGTAAGGTTGGCAGATATAAATTAAATAGAAGGTTTGGCGAAGATCATCCTAATAAAAAAGAACATAGAATTTTTAAACCAGAAGACTTAATTAATATCATTCAAGAAGTTATTAGATTAAATATTTCTCAAAAGCCGGCTGATGACATTGATCATCTTGGTAATAGAAGAATTAGAACGGTTGGTGAATTGGTTCAAAACCGCCTTAGAATTGGTGTAGTTAGAATGGAAAGAATTATCAGAGATAGGATGAGTACCTTGGATGAAATAAACTTAACTCCAGCAAAACTTATTAACTCAAGACCGCTTATTTCAGCGGTTAAAGAGTTTTTTATGTCTTCTCAATTGTGTCAGTTTATGGACCAAACCAACCCACTGGCTGAGCTTGAGCATAAAAGAAGATTATCAGCCATGGGACCAGGCGGTCTAACCAGGGAAAGAGCTGGATTTGAGGTTCGTGATGTGCATAGAACTCACTATGGTAAGATTTGTCCAATCGCAACTCCGGAAGGGCCAAACATCGGACTTGTGGGACATCTTTCCAGTTACGCACGGATTAATGATTATGGATTCTTAGAAACTCCTTATAGAAAGGTTTTACATGATATAGAAAACGATCCAAAAATTACTACCGGAAAAATTGCTCGTGAAAGTATTAAGGTTGGAGGAAAAACAGTTGTTAAAGCAGGGGAAACTATTACAGCTGGTAAGGCCAAGGAAATTGCTAAAGATAAAAAAGTTGAAACTGTGCCAATTAAACCCATGGTTACTGACGAAATTATATATGTGGATGCTTTTGTTGAAGAAAAAAGTGTTACCACTCCAGCTACTACTGACGTTGATGATGATGGGTATTTTGTTAAGGAAAAAGTTGAAGTTAGAAAATATGGTGAACCAGATATCGATTTTGCTTATAATGTAGACTTCATGGATGTGTCACCAAAACAAATCATTTCTATTGCTACTGGTTTGATTCCATTTTTAGAGCATGACGATGCGGTTAGAGCTCTGATGGGAACAAACATGCAACGTCAAGCTGTTCCATTAATTCAAACAGAGGCTCCATTTATTGGAACCGGTGTTGAAGAAAAAGCAGCGCTTGACTCAGGTCATGTTATCAAGACAGATGAAGACGGTAAAGTTGCTAGTGTATGTGGAAGTAAGATAGAAATAATAAACAACAAAGGAGATTTAAAGGTTTATGATATTCAAAAGTTCGTTAGGTCAAATCAATCTACCTGTATTAATCAACATCCAATCGTGGAAATTGGCGACAAGGTAAAAAGAGGCGAGGCTATTACAGATGGCCAGTCAATCGATGGAAGAGAGCTAGCTCTTGGAAGAAATATTTTAGTAGCCTTTATGTCTTGGGAGGGATACAACTATGAGGATGCGATTATTGTTTCTGAAAAATTAGTAAGAAACCATTTGTATAGTTCTATTCATATCAATAATTATACTATCGATGTTCGAGATACCAAGCTTGGGCCAGAGGTTATTACTCGTGATATTCCAAATATTGGTGAGGATAAATTAAAAAACTTAGACGAAGAGGGTGTTGTAAGAATCGGGGCTGAAGTTAAGTCCGGAGATATTTTAGTTGGTAAAATTACTCCAAAAGGTGAAACAGAGTTATCCAGTGAAGAAAGGTTGCTTAGAGCGATTTTTGGCGAAAAAGCTAAAGATGTAAGAGATACTTCTTTAATATTAGAGCACGGTGAGCACGGTAAGATTGTAGATATTCAAATCTTTTCTCGGGAAGATGGGGATAAATTATCACCGGGTGTAATAAAGTCAATTCAAATTTCAGTTGCTAATTTAAGAAAAATTCAAGTTGGAGATAAGATGTCAGGTCGTCATGGTAATAAAGGTGTTGTTTCTAGGGTTGTCCCAGTTGAAGATATGCCGTGTCTTGAGGATGGAACACCAATTGATGTTATTTTATCACCTCTTGGAGTAATTTCTCGTATGAACTTAGGCCAGCTGCTTGAAACCCATTTAGGTCTAGCAGCAAAGGCTGGAGGTTATAAAGCAGCTACCCCGCCATTATCCGGTATTCCAGAGCGTATTATTAAGTCTGAACTTAAAAAATATGGTTATCCAGAAGACGGAAAATTAACCTTATATGATGGAAGAACTGGTGAGCCATTTGGGAGTAAGACAGTTGTTGGTTATAAATATATGTTAAAGCTTAACCATATGGTTGAAGATAAAATTCACCAAAGATCTATTGGTCCATACTCTTTAATTACTCAACAACCTCTTGGCGGTAAGGCTCAATTTGGCGGCCAGAGATTTGGAGAGATGGAAGTATGGGCCCTTGAAGGTTATGGAGCAGCCCACACATTACAAGAAATGCTTACTATTAAATCTGATGATGTTCCGGGCAGGTCAAAGGCATACGAGTCTATTATAAAAGGTGAGAAAATTCAGAAAGTTAATATACCGGAATCATTTAATGTATTGGTAAGAGAATTTAAAGGTCTTGGTCTTGATGTTGAGCTTCTAAAGGAAGGGGCTGATATTAGTAAAAACCCTCCTAAGGAAGAAAAGAAGCCTGTCCGCACTAGCGATTCAGGCGGGGAAGTGGAGGAAGGAAAGGAAGAGGAAAAATAGAAAGTCATTAAGTCATTAGGTCATCAGTTTGCTATCTATATATTATTACCAGATGACTTGATGACTAGTGACTCTTAGGTAGTTTAGTTAGCATAACAAATAACTACATAAAATATAGTTTAGAAAATATAAAAAATAACAAAAATATGCAAGACTTAATAAAATCAATGGACTTTGACTCTATCAGGCTACGAATTGCATCTCCGGATGTAATTCATTCTTGGTCTCATGGTGAAGTCACAAGGCCAGAAACCATTAACTACAGAACCCAAAAACCGGAAAAGGACGGACTTTTTTGTGAAAAGATTTTTGGCCCGTCTAAAGATTGGGAATGTTACTGTGGAAAGTATAAAAAAATTAGATACAAAGGAATCGTTTGTGATAAGTGCGGAGTAGAGGTAACCAGATCTATTGTTAGGCGTGAGAGAATGGGACATATTGATTTGTCAGCGCCAGTTAGTCACATCTGGTTCCTGCGAAGCGTTCCATCTAAGATTGGTACTCTTTTGGGCTTATCCCCAATGGTCTTAGAGAAAGTTATTTACTTTGCTAACTTTATTGTTATTGATGTTGACGATGAGCTAAAGGCAGTTCAACACGAAGAAATAAAACAAGAATTTAAAGAAAAGAAGAAAAAGTTAAGCAAGGAATATCAAAGAAAAAATCAAGAAGTAAAAGCTCTTTTAAAAGACGAAAAAAGAGAAGATGCGCTTTTGAAATTAGCTAAAGAAAAAGAAGAAGCAGTAAAAGAATTAGAGGAACTTTTTAGCACTTCAGAGAAAGAGCTTAAAGATTTAAGCAAGCTTAAAATTTTAACAGAAATTCAATATCAGGACTTATCGTTTAAGTATGGTCATTTATTTGAAGCCGGTATTGGAGCAGAGGCTGTTAGGAAATTACTTGAAAGAATAGATGTAGCCAAAGAATTAGAGATAACAAGAGCTGAAATTAAAACTACCAAAGGAATTAAAAAGGAAAAAATGGCAAAGAAGCTAAAGCTTCTAGAAAACATGAAGAAAAATGAAGTAAGCCCAGAATGGATGATCTTTACTGTTGTGCCGGTTATTCCACCAGACCTTCGGCCAATGGTAGCCTTAGACGGCGGGCGTTTTGCAACTTCAGATCTTAATGATTTATACAGAAGAGTTATTAATAGAAATAATCGTTTAAAACAACTTGTAAAATTAAATGCGCCAGAAGTAATTTGTCGAAATGAAAAAAGAATGTTACAAGAAGCGGTTGACGCTTTAATTGATAACAGCGCTCGTCATGGTAAAACTGTGGTGGCTTCAACCGGGCAAAAGAGAATGTTAAAGTCTATTGCTGATATTTTAAAAGGTAAACAAGGTCGTTTTAGGCAAAACCTTTTAGGTAAACGTGTGGACTACTCTGGTCGTAGTGTGATTGTTATTGGTCCTCACTTAAAACTTAATGAATGCGGACTGCCAAAGAAAATGGCGCTAGAGTTATTTAAGCCATTTGTAATTAGCAGATTAATTAAAGATGGAGTTATTCATAATGTTAGGAGCGCAATTAGATTTATTAATGAGGGCCGAGTAGAAGTTTGGGATATTTTAGAAGATGTAATTTCTAGTTCCTATGTGCTTCTAAATCGTGCTCCAACCCTGCATCGTCTTGGTATTCAAGCTTTTAGGCCGATGTTGATTGAGGGTAAAGCTATCCAGATTCACCCGATGGTTTGTAGCGCTTTTAACGCTGATTTTGACGGTGATCAGATGGCTGTTCATGTGCCGCTTACAGAAGAGGCTCAAAGAGAGGCACGGGACATAATGCAATCTAGCAAGAACCTATTAAAACCAGCCACAGGGGATCCAGTAGTTACTCCTAATCAGGATATTGTTTGGGGTTGTTACTATATGACTAGTTTGGAGAACGAAGATTTGACTGATGAACAAGAAAAGAAGCTTAAAACCTTTGCCAATGAAAATAGAGCTATTTACGCTTTTAATGACAGAAAAATTAAACTAAGAGAAACAATTAGAGTTAGAATTTCAAAGAAAACAGAAGAGAAAGAAATTGGCAGCATTGTTAAAACTTCTGTTGGAAGAATTTTATTTAATCAAATTTTGCCAGAAGACCATTTATATGTAAATGATAAATTAGATGCAGGAAAACTAAAAAGAATGGTAAAAATGATCTTAGGTAATTATGGTCTTGAGGTTACAGTAAAATTTGTAGACTCTCTAAAGGAATCAGGTTTTAGAAGTGTTACAGACTCTGGTCTTTCTTGGGGAATGGGAGATCTTCCAGATATGTCAGATAAAGAGAAAATTTTAGCAGAAGCCGATAAAATTGTAGAAAATATTAAAGAGCAATATAATGCAGGATTATTAACCGAAGGAGAAAGACATAGTAAAATTATTGAAGTTTGGACAATGATCAAAGATAAGATTGTGTCTATGGCGAAAGAGTCTTTAAGTAAAAAAGGTTCTATTTATACAATCATTGATTCTAAAGCTAAAGGACACTGGGGGCAGCTTACTCAGGTAATTGGAATGAAGGGACTTGTGTCAAGTCCGTCTGGAGATATTATTGAGCTTCCGGTAAAAGGAAACTTCAAAGAAGGCTTTGATGTTTTGGAATTCTTTATTTCTACGCATGGATCCCGTAAAGGCTTGTCTGATACAGCGCTTAGAACAGCTAATGCCGGTTATCTAACCAGGCGTTTAGTTGATGTTGTTCAAGATGTTTTTGTATCTGAAGATGATTGTCGTGATAATCATGGATATGAAATGACCAAGGAAGAAAGCGAAAAACTTGGACAAGCTCTTGGTGATAGGCTTTTAGGAAGAACAGTTATGGAGGAAATCATAGATCTAAAAACCAAAAAAGCTATTGTTAAAAAGGGTGAAATAGTTGGAGAAGAAGAAAAAGATAAAATTAAAGAAATTGACTTAGACAGGATTAAAGTTAGGTCAGTTCTTAGCTGTAAAAGCAAAAGAGGTGTTTGCCAAAAGTGTTATGGCTGGGATTTGGGATTTAATAAGCCAGTTAAGCATGGTTCTACAGTCGGTATTGTAGCGGCTCAGTCAATTGGTGAACCGGGAACACAGCTTACCATGAGAACCTTCCACACAGGTGGTGTGGCGGGAGCTGATATTACGCAAGGACTTCCCAGAGTTGAGGAGTTGTTTGAGGTAAGAATGCCTAAAAGTAAAGCTATTTTAGCCGATGAAGACGGAACTGTAAAAATTGAACAACAACAAAGAACCATTAAAGATGCAACTGGAAAAGTTATTTTAGAAAATGTTCCTGGTCAAAAAGTTTTAAAACTTGAATATGAAGATGTCGAAGAAGAAAAATATGAATTTATAAGCCCAAAGGCTAAAGAAGGAAAGGAAGAAAAAGTTATAGTAAAAGTCAAAGAAGATGAGAGTATTAAAAAGGGAGACGTTTTGTTCACCAGAGGGAGAGGTAAAGTTAAAGCTAAAAAAGACGGTGAAGTTAGAGTTTTAACAAGTAGCATCGTAGTTTCAAGCAGGGGGCAAAAAGTTAAAGAATTTGTTATTCCAAAGGGATTTGATATTTGGATTAAAGACGGTGAAACGGTAACTAAAGGACAACAATTAACAGAAGGAAGCCTTGATTTGCAACAGTTGTTTAAATTAGCCGGCAAACTTGAAACTCAAAAATATATTATTAATGAAATTCAGTATCTATATTCATCCCAAGGTCAACCATTAAACGATAAACACGTTGAAGTTATTGCTAGACAGATGTTCTCTAAGATTAACATTAAGGCTGATGGAGACACTAATTTCTCTGTTGGTAGTGTTATTGATAAAAATGAATTTGATGAAGAAAACAAGAAGATAGAAAAAGCCGGGGGAACTAAGGCTAGAGGAGAAGAGTTATTGCTTGGGATTACCAAGGTTTCTCTTTCAACTAAGAGCTTTTTGTCAGCTGCTTCATTTCAGGAAACATCAAAAATTCTTATTGAGGCAGCGATTTCCGGCAAAACAGACAACCTTGAAGGATTAAAGGAAAATGTTATTATCGGTAGATTGATTCCAGCCGGAACCGGATTTAAAGATGAGGAGAAAGCATAATATATAAAACTTGTTAAGGATATAAAAAACTCGGCTTAATTGCCGAGTTTTTTATTGTATGAAATTTTATTTTTCACTTTTCTCAAAACAACAATAAACCTCGTTATTTTCTTTATCAAAAACATATCTTGTCATTGTGAAATTTTGCTTTGTACTTTCATTAACTGCTTTTGTAATTTCCTCGTCTCCTGAAACGAACTTCAAGATAAACTTTTCAGAGTCTGGTTGTATTTTATTTTCCGGATTATTTTGGTGTTCTTGTTTTATTTTTTCTAAGTCAAATTTTTCGTTTCGATATTTAAAATCGGAATTTTCTTTTTTGCGTTCAATGTGAAATAAATCCATTCCAGAGTCGGCGTAGTTTTCTTCCACTTTCGTAACCACAAAGCCAAAGCGTTCAATATATTTAAAACTAATCGGTTCACTTGGAATACAATCGGCTTCCACTATTTCATCTTCTCCAATTTTACTAAAAACCTTTTCCAGTAGCGCCAGTCCAATCGCGTGCCCTTTAGCGCTTGGCACAGAGTTAAAAGAGCCAAAATATTTTACGCCGTTTTCTGCAGTGTCAATCCGTAAAAACGCCATTTCCTCACCTTTGTATTTATAATCATAAACAATTGTTTTATCCGGTATCTCCCCCTTTGATAAAGGGGGTTGGGGGGATTTAGTTGTTTTTTTAGTTATCTTTTCCTTAAACCCGGCAACTACTTTCTCTCGCAAGTCGGGATATTTCTCAAACCTTTTTTTATAAATTTCAAGTTTTTCTTTTAATTCCTTATTGCTTACTTCACTGGCAGGTTTTTCGCTGTATTCAACTCCCTCAATATCTTCAATATCAATTTTTTCCTGCATTGCTTTATAAACACTAAGCGCTGTTAAAAAATCAGTTTTATAATTTTTTAACTCTTCTGTGACCTCTTCATGATCCATTTTTTTGCCGGCTTTAAGCTTGTTTGCAAAATTAACCAACAAACAATTAGCCTTTTTCAAAATTTCTTCGGAAATATTTTGAACATCTTCATCGCTCACAACAACCCCTTTAATTTCTTTGGAAAAATCTTTTTTAGATTTTTCAATATTATTCACAATCTCCGCATATTGCGCAAAAACTAAATCAGCGTCTTGGATCTCCATTTTCTCACCAATCATTAAAATTTTCTCACCCATTTCCTCACCAAATTCTAAAGAAAGAAAAGTTTTTAAACCGTTTTCTTCATGCTCCTTTAAAAAGTTCTTTACCGGTTAAATTCCATCTTCTTTTCGCGTTGCTAGAAACTGTAAAAAATTAGCCTGTTCAACTAACGGCATTTTTGATAAAGAAATTCCAAAATCTTTAAATACAACTTTGCGAATTTCAGGTCTGCTTAAAAATTTAAAATTTTCTAAAAATCTTTCATCTTTCAAATTTAACTCACCTTCGTCTTTTTTTACTTTTCTAATATCATTAATGCTGATTTCTCTCATATTTTCTCCTTTTTTCTCGGCAATGAAAAGTTTTTGGTTATCACTATAACCAGTCAAATTAGGCGCTAGAGTATAAGCGCCTTTATATTTTTCTTCCAATGCCAGTCTGTTCTTTTTACCATACTTCGCTTTATCCCAATCGTCAAATTCGCCAAGAAAATCTCGCGTATATAAATTTAGCATATAGCTTCCTTGTTTTTCTCTTATTTTTTCTGTTAGCGCGATTTGTATTTCATTATTTAAGTCCTTTTCTTCATCGTCTGCTATAAAACAAGATTTATTTATGTCTTGCCGGACAGAATATAAAGATTGATCTATATTATAATCTCTTACATAAAATTTTTTCAAAAAATCTAAAACACGAATTGTTTCAGCATAGCTGTCGGGGCTCTCAAAATCAAGGCCTTTAATAATAGCTTCGTTAATATATTCGGGATTGCGTTGATAGATTTCTTCTAGGGTATAAGTGACATCCTTTTTAAGATTTTCATCCATATCTTCATTCGCCGTAATTTCTGCTAAAGA
The DNA here is from genome assembly GCA_964397635.1 of uncultured Gammaproteobacteria bacterium. Lineage (GTDB taxonomy): Bacteria > Patescibacteriota > Patescibacteriia > JAACEG01 > JAACEG01 > CAYNJS01. Next base: position 1,591 of record CAYNJS010000018.1, on the reverse strand, counting down.
TTTCATAAAAATTTCCGGGCTGACACTTTCAATAATTCCAACCGATATTATTTTCCAATAATCTTTAGACGCAACGGGATATTTTTGAGAAATATTTTTAAAAGACAAGAGTGTTTTGTCGTCAATACTTGATTGATTATTTTTTGAGCTATTATTATAATCGTGCAGGCCTGTGGCAATATCCTCCATTATTGCTTCATTAATAAATTCAACATCACCTCCTAAATTTTCATCAGGTGATAATTTTTCATAACTTTTAAAAGTCTTATCCATAATAGCTTGTATAAAGTCTTGCGGTAAATTATTTTTATTTTTGAAATTATTTATTTTCAATATTAAAGCCATTACCTCTTCAAAGTTGGCTTCATTTAATATACTGATAGCTTCTTTTGTTTTTTCTTGCTACGAATAATCAAAATCAAGCAAAGAAAAAAGTTTTTCTTCTCCTCGTTCCGGTGGAATATTAAATTGTTTTTCACTAAAATTCATATATTTTAATTCACAAAAATCCGCAGAATAAGAAATGAGATTTTAGAGGAGAGAGATTCTAAAAATCTCACCCCTGTTATCCTGCGGGTTTTTATTAACTATATTCTAATATAAAAAATTCATAAAAACAAATTATTTAATCAGTTTTTCAATAGTTGATTTTGGAGTTAATATAACTCCAATTATGATTATGAAGACTGTGAACAGACTAAATGTTCCAATCATTGTCGCAACTATTGTGATTTTGTTCCAGATAGTTGTGGTGTCTGGCACCATCCCATGTTCAATTTTTAGGAGATGGTCTAATGTCGGCATATCAATCCAGCCGACACAGTAGATTATTGCTATAAAGCAACTAAAAACAACTTTAAATTTTGTTTTCATTTTCTACCTCCTTTTTTGTTTTTAGATTGTTTGGGCAAATAATCATATGCATACCAAACTGCCCAAAAAATATAAGGAACAATTATTTAAAGAACTTTCTCTAAGTCTACCAAATTATTTGACAGACTTGGAAAAAGTGGGGAGTTTATGAACGAAATAAGCTCCCCGGTGAATCTTTGAAGTATTCTAGAGCTGTGCTCTAGAATACTTTTGTTTCTTCTTCCGAAAGGCAGACTGCCCTCGGAATTAATTTTTCAGCCTGTTTATGCTGGCCGAAAAATTCCTCGCAGGTTGCGAGGAAATTCGTTGATTTTTCCATATGCTCGGTATAAATCTTACCGAGCATAGGAAAGTAGTGTATCAGCCTATTGCTGCCGGTCTGATACACTATCTCCCTCCCAAGGAAAGGGTGTTCCCTTGCCCACATATCAGGGAAAGCCTGATATGTTCCTTGGGAGCATGACCAAGACGGCTCCAAGTCTTGGTCGAAAAAGTATTCCAGACAATCATCTGTTGTTTCCAATAAATGATCATCCTCCGGGTAGTGTATGGAGAACACTTCCCGGAACCAGTTTATAAACTGGTTTTCACTAACCCCCTCCCAACAGGGGCCAGTGAAGCTTTTTTTCTCTTTCTTTTTACAAGCAATCCTAAGTTTTTAAACCTTACATTCTAACCCAAACCTTAATTTCTACAAAAAAGACATCTCTTAAGGTAT
>CAYNJS010000017.1:0-18540 GCA_964397635.1 uncultured Gammaproteobacteria bacterium | reverse complement strand
TAATTTTAGCTCTTAAATAGAGTTTTGCGCCACCATTAATATTATAGAGCTTTGTCCTCTTGCAATTTTTTTAAATATATGTATAATATAAGAGTAAATAATACAAATAGACCCGAAGGGTCTGTTTTAAGTATAGAAAAAATATGAAAGTAACAAACAACAGATTAGTAAGGTATATTCAGGATTCTTATGCAGAAATGAAAAAAGTAACCTGGCCTACCAGACAAGAAACAGTAAAGATAACCATTGTGGTTATTATTATTAGTCTTTCTGTAGCTGCTTTTTTAGGGTTGCTTGATTATATTTTCTCATTAGGCGTTAAAGAAATGATTACCGCAAAAGGAATTCCAAGTGCTATTGAGGCGCCGGTTCAAGTTAATACATTAGAAGATGTTATTACCCCAGAAGATATAGATTTTGGTTTAAACACTGAAGGTGGCGAAGGGGAAACAGAAGAAGGAGCAAATCAATAAATAAAATAGTAACTAGTAATCAGTAATAGGAAAATATTTAAATAAGTTACCAGTTACGAGTTACTAAATAAAACTATGTCTAAACAAATTTCTCAAGGAAAAAGATGGTATGTAATTCATACTTATTCCGGCTACGAAGAAAACGTTGCTTATAACTTAAGACAACGTATTGAGTCAATGGGAATGGAAGACAAAATTTTTAACATATTAATTCCTACTGAGAAGAAAATTAAAATAAAAAATGGAAAAAGAAAAGTTGTTACTGAAAAAATTTTTCCAGGTTATGTAATGGTAGAAATGGTTGTTACCGATGAATCTTGGTATGTTGTTCGAAACACTCCTAATGTTACTGGGTTTATTGGCTCCGGGACTACCCCTGTGCCGATTTCTCCAAAGGAAGTAGAAAGTCTGCAAAAAAGAATGGGAGTAGAAGAACCTAAGTTTAAAATCGATTTTTCTATTGATACGCCGGTTAAGATTATTGACGGGCCATTTAAGGGTTTTGAAGGAAAAGTTTCTGCTATCGATGAGGATCGGGGAAAAATTAAAGTATTGGTTTCTATGTTTGGCAGAGAAACTCCGGTGGAGTTAGATTCTCTTCAAGCTAAGAAAATATAAATATAAGCTTGTAGCTGGTAGCAAGTAGTTTATTAGGGTTTAAGGAAATTTCTTAAAACGCTTCTTCCTAAAAAAGCTAACGAAGCTAAAAGCTAACGAAGCTAAAAGCTAATTTTATGTCTAAAAAAGTAAAAACAATAATTAAATTACAAATTCCGGGGGGTGGCGCAAATCCAGCTCCTCCGGTTGGTCCGGCTCTTGGTCAACACGGATTAAATATTGCTGAATTTTGTCAAAAGTTTAATGCAGCAACCCAGGACAGAAACGGGGAATTAACTCCTTGTGAGATTTCTGTTTATGAAGATAGAAGCTATGACTTTATTTTAAAGGTTGCCCCAGCTGCAGTTTTAATTAAAAAAGCAGCCGGTCTAGTAAAAGGCTCTGGCAAACCATTAACTGAGAAGGTTGGTAAAATTACCAAGGCTCAGTTAAAAGAAATTGCAGAAAAGAAAATGCCAGACCTAAACGCTAACGATGTTGAGGCGGCAATGAAAATTATTGCCGGAACAGCAAGACAAGCAGGAATTGAAGTAGTAGATTAGGTTGTAGTTGGTAGTGAGTAGTTTGTAGTATAATTTAATTAAAAAAATAAATAATATAAAGTGGGAGATAAAAAGTTTTATCGTTAGAACCACAGGTACGATTTTTTCTAATCAGAATTTTTAAAAAGATTTTAGTTAACAAAGAATGCGTATTTAAAAATATGAAAAGAGGAAAAAAATATTCTGAGGTAGTAAAAGCTATTGATAAGAATAAAAATTATTCCATAGAAGAAGCAATTGAATTAGTTAAAAAAACATCGATAACTAATTTCGATTCGTCTATAGAGATTCACATTAAGTTAGGAGTTGATCCTAAAAAAGGAGATCAACAAGTTCGTTCAACGGTAATATTGCCCCATGTTGTTGGTAAAGCTAAAAAAGTTATTGCTTTTGTTGATCCAGATAAAGAAAAAGAAGCAAAAGAAGCCGGAGCTGACCAAATTGGCGGCGAAGAGTTAATTCAAAAAATTAAACAAACTAAAAAAATTGATTTTGATATAGCTGTTGCTACACCTCAAATGATGAAAAAGTTAGCGCCTATTGCTAAAGTATTAGGTCCACGTGGTTTAATGCCTTCGCCTAAAAACGATACTATTACCACTGATCTTAAAAAATCAATTGGAGAACTTAAAAAAGGAAAAGTTTCATTTAAAAATGATGATACTTCTAATATTCATCAGTTAATTGGAAAAGTGTCATTTGATAATGATAAAATTTTAGAAAATTACAATGCTTTTATAGAAGCAATTAATAAAGCAAAGCCTGCAGGCCAAAAAGGTATTTATATTAAGAACATTTCACTTTGTTCTACTATGGGACCTGGCGTAAAGGTTTTGATCTAATAGTTTAACCCCGTACCACTTTTGAATAAAAAATTTATAAAAAAAGTGGTGCGAGGTAAATACGGACATACTGGTAGTTATTTGCTTTGTAGATATACTGGTTAACCCGCGAATAAATTATGCTAAGCGCTAAACAAAAAGAAAAAGTAATTAAAGATTACCAGCTTCACAAAGGAGATACTGGTTCATCTGAAGTTCAAATTGCTATTTTAACTAAAGAGATTGAAGAACTTGCAAAACACTTAAAGAAACATCATCATGATTTTTCTTCAAGAAGAGGTTTATTAAAAAAGATTTCTCAAAGAAGAAAATTAGTTAAGTATTTGCAAAAAGAAAACGAAGAAAGTTTGTTAAAAATAGCAAAAAACTTAAAGCTAAAAGTTGCTAAAAAAGAAGAAGAATTAACTCCTCCAGTAAAAGAGGCAGAAAAAAAAGAAGAAGAAACTGAAAAATAATATCACGAATATATTGCCCCCTAACCTTAAAAAGGCTAGGGGGCTAACGCGTTAATTAAGTTATTAATATAGACCAATTGATCAATACGATAAATTGTCATCCTGAACTTGCCCAGCCCCAGTTTTTCAAACTGGAGCTGGGTAAATTCAGAATGACATAAAAAATATTGATTAATTGTTCGCAAAACAAAAATATGAACAATAAAGAAATTTACAAATTTGAAACCGAGTGGGCAGGAAGAAAGCTTTCTGTTGAAAAAGGAAATCTTGCTAACCAAACTTCAAATTCACTAAAAGTTCAATATGGAGATACAGTTGTTCTTGCTACTGTTGTAAGAAGCCCGTATGAAAGAGAGGGAATTAGCTGGTTTCCTTTAATGGTTGATTACGAAGAAAGACTATACGCAGCTGGCAAAATTAAGGGTTCGCGTTTTATTAAACGTGAAGGTAGGCCAACTGACGAGGCTGTTTTAAATGGCCGAATGGTAGATAGGGCTATTAGGCCTTTATTTAATGATAAAGATAGAAATGAAATTCAAGTAGTTTTAACTATTTTATCAATTGATGGAGAAAATGTTCCAGGGACCGTAGCTCTTATTGCTGCTTCTTTTGCTCTGCATCTTTCTCCAATTGATTGGAAGGGGCCAATTGGTGGCGTTAGGATAGGAATGAAGGAAGGTAAGTTTATCGTTAATCCAAGTTATGAAGAAATTAAAGATGGAGACTTAGACTTAGTTGTAGCCGGAGATAAGAACAAGATTATTATGATCGAAGCTGGAGCTAATGAGGTTAATGAAAACGATATGTTTGATGCAATGGAATTAGCTAAAGCTGAAATTTCTCCTTTAATTGACTTTGTTGAGAAGATTAAAAAAGAATTACCAAAGGAAGAATCTATAACAGTAGAAGAAAAAATTGACGAGGCAACAGAAGCTCAAAAAGCAATGGATGAATTTTTAAAAGAAAATACAGGCAAATATTTATTTGATAAAGCTTTAAATAGTAAGACAAAAAGAAAGCAACAAGTTGAAAAATTAAAAGAAGCTTTAGTTGAGTTTTTAGAAAGCAAAGATTTTGAAGAAGATGATATTAAAAGTGCAGTTAAAAAAATAGACAAATATATTGATGAAGCTGTAACCAATGCTTTATTAGAAAGAGAACAAAGGGTTGACGGTAGAAAATTAACTGAAATTAGAAAATTATCTGCAGAAGTTTCACTTTTGCCAAGAACTCATGGGTCAGGATTGTTTGACAGGGGTCAAACTCAAGTTATGACAGTAGCTACATTGGGGGCTCCCGGTGAAGAACAAATCTTAGACGGAATGGAAGGTGATGAAACTAAGCATTATATGCATCATTATAATTTCCCTTCATTTTCTGTTGGAGAAACCGGATTTATGAGAGGCCCTAGTAGAAGAGACTTAGGCCATGGAGCTTTAGCTGAAAAAGCATTAGAACCAGTTTTGCCTAGCAAAGAAGAATTCCCTTATACTATTAGGCTTGTAAGCGAGGTTTTATCTTCTAATGGATCAAGTTCTATGGGTGCTGTTTGTGGTTCAACTTTGGCTTTAATGGATTCAGGTGTGCCAATTAAAAAACCAGTAGCTGGAATCGCGATTGGACTTGCATCAAATGACGATATGAGCAAATGGAAGGTTTTGACCGACATTCAAGACTTAGAAGACGGTAAGGGTGGAATGGATTTTAAGGTTGCTGGAACTAGAGACGGAATTACGGCAATTCAACTTGATACTAAGACATTGGGAATAGATAGTGATATTTGCAAAGAGGCATTAGAAAGGGGATTAAAAGCCAGACTTGAAATTTTAGATGTTATAACAGGTGTAATTAAAGAGCCAAGAAAAGAGATGTCTCCTTATGCTCCTCGAGTGACTACCTTTAAAATTAATCCGGATAAAATCAGAGATGTTATTGGTCCTGGTGGAAAGATGATTAATGAGATTATTGCTGAAACCGGAGTTTCAATTGACATTGAAGATGACGGTTCAGTTTTTGTTGCCTCATCTGATGCAGAGTCTCTAGAAAGAGCTATTAAATGGGTTAAAGACATTGTTCGTGAGGTTCAAGCAGGTGAGCTTTTCCAAGGAAAAGTTACCCGTATAATGGATTTCGGCGCTTTTGTAGAAGTTTTACCTAAACAAGAAGGTTTAGTTCATATTTCAGAACTAGCTCATACCAGAACTGAAAAAGTTGAAGATGTTGTAAAAGTTGGAGACATTATCCCAGTTAAAGTTTTAGAAATAGATAAAATGGGAAGAATTAATTTATCCTTCAAAGCAACCCAACCAAGGCCAGAGGGAGCTGAGCGAAGAAGCGACAATAGAGACAGAAGAACGCATGATAAAGACAGAAGAGATGGTGGTAAAGAGAAGAAAAGAGATTTTAAGAGTAAATTTTTTGGTAAAAAATAAACCCTTAAACCATGAGCTTAGAGTTAGTGGAAAATAAAGATAAAAAACCTTTTGCAAAAATGATTGCAGGGGGTTTTTTTATTTTTACTTTTTTTATCCTTATTTACCTTACCTATAGTTTTGAATTTAAGCAGAACAAGTCAATTAATTCTGGCTCGGTAAAACAAGAAATTATTGAAAATTATTTTAAAGAGTCAGGGGTTAGCGGTTTAAGTATAGAATATATTGAAAGAGACAAATATTCTATTATTAGGTTTAACGAGAAAACCGATAAAACCATTAACGACTATCTACAAGCACCATTTTTATTAAGCAAAGAAAACTGTTATGCTAAGCGTTATGCAGGTAATAATGACTCTGTGATAATTAAAAACATAAACCTTGAAAAGCTATTTTTAAATTATAAGTATTTAACAGGCCAAAATGTTACTGAGTTTTTGGGCAATGAAGTTTTAACGAATAATTTTTCGCCAAAACAAGAAAAAAATTTAACAGCTATTTTTAACAGTAGTAACGATGGAATCATAAATATAAAGTCAGACGGCGTAGATTATTTAATTAAAGCTAAGATTACAAACAAAGACCGCTTAAAAGAAAAGCTTGATAATTTTGAAAAAACTATTAGCCAGTTTATAGCTTCTTTCCATCCGGAAACTCAAGAATTAGTTTTGCCAGATGACACAACGGTTCGAGAAATTGTAATTCAACCAGAAAAATTTATTTTTGAAAATTATAATAATAATACCCGGTACATTAAAGATGAAAATTTAAATTTTGAACTAGCTTATAGGTTGGAAGATAGTCAAATTTTATTTTCTAATAACATAGAAGGCCTTAGCAAGATAATTCCAGAATTTGAAAGTTGCAGCAGTGAAGGGGTGGCGATTATTCCAAAATATTTAATAGAAAATATTGGAATATTAAAAGATAAGGAGTTTGATGAATTTAGAGAATTTATATTTATAGAAAATCAAGGAAAGACATCGTTGATTTTAAAATAAAAAGGAGTTAATAAGTATAAAAAATAAAAATTTAAATTGTTGTGGTTTTGAGGCAGTCGCCCTGAGATCACAACACTAAAAAACAATAGATTAAAAAAATAAAAGCTCTTAATATTTCCGCGGTCGCGGAAATATTAAGAACTTTTTTGTATAATTTATAGTGTTTATAATGAAGAATTTTTAGTTTAGTGAGTGGTGAAGAGTTGGTTTTTTACTTCCTGTGGATAACTTCCCGTCTTTTTTTTTTCGTTTTAGAAGAAAATATAGTATAATAAACTCAAAAGAGAAAATCTTAAAAAATAGCCTCTTCTTTATAAAAGGGATATAAGAAGGGATTGTTAAATTTTCTATCGCTGTTTCTTGGTTTCCTCCTTTGAAAAATGGGGAGCAAGGGGGATTTTATTACCCCAATCAGTGCGAGGAGTATTTGAACGAATTACAAATAACGACGAAGTTTATTTCTCCTTGGGAGGCAATCTCGTAGTTTACGGATAAAAGCTATGTCATTCCGGAAAATTTTGCAACGAAGCGGAAAAATTTATTAGGAATCTCGATGTTTATATAAATCATTGTCATGATAAATATTCCAATTTTTAAATTTTAACATATGTTCAACTTTTACCAAAAATTAAAATCAATTTCCTTAAAATTGGATGACAAAATTAAAAAAGAACTGGTCAGCCAAAATTTAGCTTCTTTAAACATCTCAAATTCCCAAAACCCTGATGGGAGGTGGGCACAACCTTTAGAAGAAAATAAAGAGGGTCAAAATAAATTAAGTTTTGGCAGATTATTAATTTCTCGATTAAACCTTATTCGCTTTAAGGTTTTTTATTTTGATTTTTTATCTTTAATAATAAGCTTGGTTTTAACTGTTGTTGAACACCTTCTAATTATTTTTGGCGACCCGGCTAAGAGTTTTAATTTATTATATAGGCAGCACGGTTTATCAGCTTGTCCAATTCCTTATGCTACTTTTAAAAAGAAGCAAAAACATGCTAAGGTATTTTCTTTAGCGGGTATTACTACGATAATTTTAGTAACTGCCATGAGTTCGTTATTGGTTAACTTAATGGTTGGTCCAATTGAAAAGACGTTGGCGGCTACTTATTATTGGACGCAGTCCAGTTGGGCAGGGGGAACTAGTGCTTCAAAACATGCTCATTTGGATGATGGTACTTGGTCTTATTATGCCAGTAAAGATGTCGGCGTTGTAGCTGGAACGGAGTTAATTATAGATTCTACTTCAACTAGCACGGGTGACACCACTACCTTCGACACCTACACTAGCGCAGACTCTAGTTTATCAGTAGCAACTAATAATGTAACTTTATTAAAACCCGATGGTGCAGCTTGTTCAGCTAATGTTGAATGTCAGAGTGGGGCTTGTTGTTCTGGTTCTTGTTGTGCCCCTATTTATATTTTTGTAACCTCAGCTACCCATGATGGTAATTTTGGGGCAACGCCTGCTGCAGCTAGAACGACTGCTGATAATATGTGTGCTGCCGAAGCGCCGTCAGGAGCTCAAAATGTTCATGCTATGATGGCTATAAGTGCCACCGATTCTCCGCGTGATATGCCTACTAATTATGGCTACTCTTCATCCGACCCATTTTATTGGTACCAAATAGGAGTTGGTCCGTCTTTAGCCGTTGGTACTACCTTTGATAATATTATAGCTAACGTAGTAACTATAACAGCCACTCAGAGTGACGGGACCGGCATATCTACCGCTGTTTGGGTGGGTTATGATAATGCGGGCAATTTTATTTCACATCATTCATGTAATAGCTGGTCTACGAACGTTTTTTTTGATACTGCTTGGTTTTGCCAATCCGCTATTCCTTGCGGTTATCCTGGTGCTGGATCCTCGACAGCTTTTTATTGGTTGTGGTGGACAGATACTTCTTGTCAAACGGCAAGACCTATCCGTTGTATGTTTACCTGGTAGTCTTATTTGTCCCAACTTTAACTAAATGAGGCAGGGACAGGAAAAAGGGGTCAGGAAAAAGGGGTCAGGTACCTTTTTACAGAGGTTGAACCTCTATAGAATAATTTTAAAATAAAAATTTAAAAGCCGACTCATGAGGTCGGCTTTTTAGGTGTCGTAAAATTTTGACAATTTAATGAAATTACTGTAATTTTAAAGTATAAAATAGTTTATAATAATGTCATTCCTGCGAAGGCAGGAATCTATATTTTATTTGCAAGATTCCTGCCTTCGCAGGAATGACAGATAACCAAAAAAAACAATTATGTTATTTGCAAATGGTGTGACATCCCTTATTTTTGCCTTAGGTCTTTTTATTGAATACATCGGTGTAATTATCGTTGTAATTTCTGCTTTACTGGCTATCTATCAGCTTCTTGTTAAAAGAATTGAAAGGGATATTATCAGAGTAAACTTGGCTAAAAATGTAATGTTTGGCTTAGAGTTTATTATTGCTGCTGACATTTTAATTGTAACAACAGCAACCAGTATTAATCAGATTTGGCAATTAGGGGCAATAGTTATAATAAGAATTTTGTTGGGCTATGCTCTGCAAAAAGACGGAAATATTAAGTAATAGGTCTAGCAAACTATGCAACAAAATAAAAACGTTAAAGGAAAAATTTCTCAGCAGGAGGAAGAGATTTTAAAATTTTGGAATGACAAAAAAATATTTGAAAAATCTTTAAAAAAGAAAGCGCCGAAAGGTGACTATGTTTTTTATGATGGACCTCCTTTTGCAACAGGTTTGCCTCATTATGGTCATATTGTTGGAAGTGTGATGAAGGATATTGTGCCAAGGTATTGGACTATGAGGGGATATCATGTAGACAGAAAATGGGGATGGGATTGTCATGGGTTGCCGATAGAAAATATCGTTGAAAAAGAAATGGGCTCTCAGCGAAAAAAAGACATAGAAGATATGGGAGTAGAAAAGTTTAATCAGTTGTGTCGAACAAAGATTTTTAGTTATGTGGAAGAGTGGGAAAAAGTTATTAATCGATTGGGGCGTTGGGCTGATATGGAAAATGCATACAGAACCATGGATCTTGATTACATGGAATCAATCTGGTGGGTTTTTAAAGAACTCTATGATAGAGGGTTGATATATGAAGGGTATCGATCAATGCATATTTGTACGCGGTGTGAAACAACCTTGTCTCAATCAGAGGTTACGGAAGGATATAAAGACATTAAAGATTTATCAGCTATTGCTAAATTTGAGTTAGTTTCGGAGCCAGGAACTTTTGTTCTAGCTTGGACCACAACTCCTTGGACTTTAATTGGTAATGTGGCCTTGGCAGTTGGTAAAGATATTGATTATGTGAAAATTTCAACCACACCCGAGATCCCTCCTTTGAAAGGAGGGGATAAAGGGGAGGTTTTCATTTTAGCCAAAGAAAGATTAGAAGAGGTTGCTGGAGATAAGAAATATAAAATTATTGAGGAATTTAAAGGTAAAGATTTAGTGGGTAAAGAATACAAACCATTATTTAATTATTATTACAACTTAAAAGAGCTAGAAAATAAAGAAAATGGGTGGAAGGTTTATGAGGCTCCGTTTGTGACAACTGAAGATGGAACAGGTGTAGTACATATTGCCCCTGCTTTTGGTGAGGACGATATGAACCTAGGAAAAGAAAAAGAGTTACCGTTTGTTCAGCACGTAGAGATGAATGGAATGATAAAAAGAGAAGCTAAGGATTTTGCTGAAATGAATGTTAAAGAAAAAGATAATCACATGGCAACCGATATTGAGATAATTAAATTCTTAGCTCACAGTGGAACGTTATTTCATAAAGAAAAATACGAACACAGTTATCCTCATTGTTGGAGATGTGATACTCCGCTAATTAATTATGCAACCTCATCTTGGTTTGTTGCAGTTACAAAAATTAAAGATAAATTATTAAAAGAAGCCAAAAACATTAACTGGTCACCGGCTCATATTAAAGAAGGAAGATTTGGCAATTGGCTAGAAGGTGCCAGAGATTGGTCAATTTCTCGTCAAAGATTTTGGGCTTCAGTAATGCCTATTTGGAAATGCAGCGGCCAAGCCGAAATCAAAAATCAAAAATCAAAAATCAAAAAAACTAGCGGTAAATTATGCAATAACATAAAAGTTTTTGGTAGTGTTAAGGAATTAGAAAAAGCAAGTGGGGAAAAGGTCGCAGATTTACATAAAGATGTGGTTGATAAAATTAAATTTAATTGTAATAAGTGTTCAGGGGAAATGGAGAGAACCCCAGATGTAATTGATACTTGGTTTGACTCTGGTGCAATGCCTTATGCTCAGATGCACTATCCATTTGAAAATAAAGAAAAATTTGAAAAGAACTTTCCGGCCAAGTTTATTGCCGAAGGATCAGATCAAACCAGGGCTTGGTTTTATTATCTTCATGTAATTGGTATTGGTATTAAAGAAAGTCATGCTTTTGAAAATGTTATTGTAAATGGAATAGTGCTAGCCGAAGACGGAAAGAAGATGGCTAAAAAATTGAAAAACTACCCAGACCCTAGTTTTGTTTTAGATAAGTATGGGGCTGACGCGCTTAGATATTATCTTTTAACTTCACCGGTTGTGTTAGCTGAGAATTTGAATTTTTCAGAACGTGGCGTGGATGAGGTTTTAAAGAAAGTTCTAATGATTGCTAACAATGTTTTAAGTTTTTATAAATTATTTGCTCCAAAAATTTCAAATTTCAAATTTCAAATTTCAAATTTCAATCACGTTTTGGATGAATGGATTTTATCTCGCTTAAATGAAACAGTTGATGTTGTTACTAAGAATATGGATGAGTATAATTTAGTAAAAGCTACCAGACCGCTTGGTGAATTTATTACTGATCTATCAACTTGGTATGTTAGGCGAAGTAGGGATAGGGTTAAAGGGGAAGATGAAAAAGATAAAGAGGTGAGTCTTCAAACACTTAGATTTTCACTTTTAACCTTAGCTAAGTTAATGGCCCCTTCAATGCCGTTTATGGCGGAGCATATTTATAAAGAAGTGGGAGGAAAAAAGGAATCAGTTCATTTGGAAGATTGGCCAAAAGCAGGAAAAATTCAAGAGAGTATTTTAAAGAATATGGAGCTAACAAGAGATATTATTGAAAAGGCTTTAGCAAAAAGAGCTGAAGAGGGAATTAAAATTAAGCAACCGCTTAGCAGGCTAACGGTTAAAGGAGCTAAAATAGACGGGGGATATGCAGAGCTTATAAAAGATGAAGTTAATGTTAAGGGTATTGAATTTACAAATACCAGTGAGATTATAGAAATTGAATTTGACACAAAGCTTACTCCCGAACTAAAACAAGAAGGGATATTAAGAGAATTAGTAAGATTTGTAAATGGACTAAGAAAAGAATCAGGTCTTACTATAAGTGATGAAATTAATGTTTATTGGGATGGTAAAAGCAAGTTAGTTAAAGACACTTTAGATAGATTAGTGGAAGAGCTTAAAAAAGATACTTTAGCCTTAGGTGTTATTAATAAAAAAACAGACCTGCCAGAAAATCAAAATAAATTAGTTGCGATAGATGGTGAAGAGATTTGGTTAGGGGTGGAGAAAAAATAAAAATAATATGTCTTTTAAAATAAATTCTAAAATTGAAGATAAATTTACTTCAATTGCTGTTTTAGAAATTTTTAAGTCTTTGGAGAACTTTTTGGATAAAGAAGACTTAGAAAAAATGGAAGTTGGTTATCCACCAAATAAGATTGAGGGTGATTTTAGTTTGCCTTGTTTTCCCTTGATTAAAAAATTAAAAAATAATCCAACAGAAATTGCTAAGTATTTAGCAGGCCATATAAATTTAGGTGAAAGTGATTTTATAACTTCTGCTAAGGCAACCGGACCTTATTTGAATTTTTTTGTGAACAAAGAAAAAGAAGCAGAAATAATTTTAACTGATGTTTTAAGCAGAGGCTCTAGGGATGCTGGATTGGAAAGAGTAAAAGAAAAAGTGATGGTTGAATATGTTTCTCCAAATACCAATAAACCTCTTCATCTTGGTCATGGAAGAAATGCTTTTTTGGGTAAAGCTCTATCTAATATTTTAGAAGAAAATAATTATAGAGTTATTGAGGTTTGTTTGGTTAATGATCGGGGGATACATATTGCCAAATCAATGATCGCTTATGATTTACTAGGTAAAAATACTACCCCAGAAAAAGAAGGAATTAAGGGCGATCATTTTGTGGGTGAATATTATGTAAAATTTGATAAATTAAAAAAGGAAAAAGAAGACATAGAAGAAGATGCTCATGAAATGTTAAAAAAATGGGAGGAGGGAGATATAAAAATTAACAAGCTTTGGAAAAAAATGAATAGATGGGTTATGGATGGGATGGGGCAAACATTTAAGAAGATTGGAGTAAGGTTTGATAGATTTTATTTTGAGAGCAATATGTATAAGGAGGGTAAGGATATTGTTTTACGGGCATTGCATGAAGGAAAATTTGTAAAAAAAGACGGGGCTGTTGTTGCCGATTTAAGAGACTATCGTTTGCCCGATAAAGTTTTACTGCGAAGTGACGGCACATCACTGTATATTACTCAAGATATCTATTTAACCCATTTAAAATATCAGGATTTTGAACCAAAGAAAATTATTCACGTAATTGGAAGTGAGCAGGATTTGGCTCAAAAACAACTTTTTGCGATCATGGACATTTTAAAATTTAAAGAAAGTAAAAATTTATATCATCTAAGTTATGGAATGGTTAATGTTGAGGGTGGCAAATTAAAATCACGTTCGGGAGTTAAGGTTGACCTTGATACATTAATTGGAAGACTTGAGGGTATGGCAGCAAAAGAAATTAGAGAAAGAAATAAAGACTTAAAAGAAAAAGAATTAAATAAAAGGGCTTCGGTCATAGCTTTGGGTGCTTTAAAATATTATATTTTGCAGTATGGCCCAAAAACAATTGTAAATTTTAACCCAGAGGAATCTTTGTCTTTTACGGGTAAGACCGGTCCTTACTTGCAATATTCATATGCGAGGATTAAAAGTATTATCAAAAAATCTGGGGAAAAAATTACAGATAAAGTTAATTTTTCTAAGCTGGGGAACAACGAAGAAAAAGAACTTCTAACTAATTTAGGAAAATTTAAAGAAACATTAAAGGAATCAGGAGAAAAATATGATCCATCTATTTTAGCAAAATATCTTTATGAAGTTGCAAAGTCTTTTCATGGTTTTTATCATACATCACCAGTAATAGAAGCTGATGATGAAACAAAAAAAGCAAGACTGCTTTTAATCGATTCAACTGCAGAGATTATTAAAAAAGGACTTAATATTTTGGGTATAGATGTTTTAGAGGAGATGTAGAACATAGGGTATAGCGTATAGTTTTTAAGGCTTAGAATTAATTTTTTATGTCATTCCCGCGGAGGCGGGAATCTCATAAGCATTACAGATTCCCGCCTCCGCGGGAATGACATTGTTTTTTAAAGTTTTTAAAATGAAAGAAAATAAAACAAAAAAAACTACAGAGTTAGAGCAACTGATAACAGAATTTTTAGAGTATCTAGAAATTGAAAAAGGATCTTCACTAAAGACGGTTAGAAACTATAAATTTTATTTAGACAGGTTTGTAAAGTTTGCAGAAATTGATATTCCAGAAAAAATTACCTTAGATAAAGTAAGGAGATTTAGGCTTTGGTTAAATAGGCAAACTAATTATAAGGGTGATACTTTAAAAAAATCTACGCAGAATTATCATTTAATAGCTATTCGTAATTTTTTAAAATATTTGGCGCGGTTGGACATAAAAAGTTTAACTCCGGAAAAAATAGAGTTGGTTAAACTGGGCGAGCGAATAGTGGAATTTTTAGATCATGATGATTTGATTAGATTTTTAGAGGCGCCACTTAAAACAGATAATCCAACAATAATAAAAAATAGAGATAAATCAATTTTGGAAATGTTTTTTTCAACCGGTCTTCGTGTTTCAGAACTTGCTTCGCTTAATCAAGAAATGGTAAATTTAAAAAAAGATGAATTTACTGTGCGAGGTAAAGGCGATAAGCCAAGGATTGTTTTTATGTCAGAAGCGGCTAAAAAATATTTGAAGAAATATTTAGAGGCTAGAACTGATATGTCTCCTTATTTATTTACAAGACACGACAAGGCATCGGTTCGTCAAAAACAAAAAGAAGATCAGCCGTTGACCCCAAGGTCTATTGAAAGATTAGTTCAAAAATATGCAAAGTTAGCTGGTATAACAAAAAAAGTTACTCCACATACAATTAGGCATAGTTTTGCCACAGACTTGCTTGCTAATGGCGCTGATATTAGAAGTGTTCAAGCAATGCTAGGTCATTCTTCTATTATGACGACTCAAATTTATACCCACATTACTAACAGGCGGTTAAAAGATATTCACAAAAAATTTCATGATAAGAAGGGGTGAGGCGTTGACTTAATTGGTTTATTTTTGTAAAATCGCCTTACAAGGTGATTTTTTATTAGATGATATATTGAAGTTTTATGAAATATTTTTTAATAACAATTTTATTGATGGTTCCCGGATGGCTGATGGTCAATTTAACTTCAGACACTCCCGATGGAGAACTAATAGATATGTATGATCAGGTTATTTCTGGACTTGATGATGTTTTATCTGTAGCTTCTTCTGTGGCAATAGTTCCAGTTGAAGATAAAATTAAAATTGATAAAGATGTTAAAATAATTACCCCTGAAATTTTAGAAGAGAAAAAAGAAATTCCAGAAAAAGTTTTATTGCCAGTTGATTTTACATCCCAAGCGCCTTATCGAAATTGGGACTATCCTTGGCAGGAATTTTGTGAGGAGGCAGCAGTTTTAATAGCTATGAGATATTTCGATGGTCGAGGTATTGATGGGAAAGATGATGCTAATCAAGCTTTACATGAGATAATGAAATGGGAGGAAGAAAACCTTGGATTTTATAAAGACACAACCGCCTCAACCACCATGAAAATCATTACAGATTTTTATGAATATAAAAAAGTGGAACTAAGTTTTGATACAACGCTCAAAAAAATAAAACAAGAATTAGCCGCGGGTAATTTGATTATTATCCCGGCAGTCGGGCGGAATCTGGAAAATCCTTATTTTACTCCACCCGGACCGATTTATCATAATTTAGTTCTCGTTGGCTATGACGATGAGCAAGAAATTTTCTACACCAACGACCCGGGAATAATGAGCGGTGATAAGTTTAAATATAGTTATCAAAATATTATTGATTCAGTTGCTGACTGGAGTTATGAGCTGGGAACAATAAACCCACAAAGGAGAGTAATGATTATAGTTAAAAAATAATAATTACTAGAGGTTGCCCCTGTTAAATAATGCCGCCACTAAGGCGTGATTGAGCTTACAGCTCATTTAACCAGGGTTTATAATAACACTATTGACATTTAGCTAAAATCGTGTTAAATTATGTTTATTGTTAAATCGCTTGTTTTATGTAGCGATTTTTATATTGACCTGTGTTTAATCGAATGATATAATGATGTTGTACACATCCAATGATAATTGTTCGATTATATGACACTTCAAAAAACAAAAAAATATAAAGCAAGAGAGTTGCGTAAATTAGGGAAAAGTTACTCGGAAATTTTAAAAGAAATTAATGTTTCAAAATCAACATTAAGTTTATGGTTGAGGGATATTCCTTTAACTAAAAAGCAAAAAGAAAGTTTAAGGGGGCGACAAAAATCTAGATACAATGGTTCTAAAAAAAGACAGCAAGATAGAATTGAGTTGACTAAAAAAATAATCAAAGAATCTAGAGAGGAAACTAAGAATTTAATTAACGATCCATTATTTTTATCCGGTCTTATGTTGTATTGGGGCGAGGGCACTAAACATGGAGAATCAGTTAGCTTTAGTAACTCTGATTACAATATGATTGAGATGATGATGAGGTGGTTCAGAGAAATATGTTTGGTTCCTGAAGAAAAATTTAGAATCCAAATTCATATTCATTCATTACATAGCAAAAATGAAATCAAGGAATACTGGTCGAAAATAACAGGAATTCCTAAAGACCAATTTCATAAAATAATTGTAAAAAAGACATCTTTAAGGCATCGAAAAAATAAATTATACCAAGGAACTTGTTATATTAGGATTAATAATAGAAATTTATTTAGAAAAATAATGGGTTGGAAAATTGGCGTATTGAAGTATTTTAACATTAAAGATAAATATCAAATTCCGAAATGAAATATGAGTAATTTATTTAATGCAACAAATATATTTTAAAAATTGAGGTTGTAGTTATTTTTTAGGCATTTTTGCCTCCGTAGTTCAATGGATAGAACAGGGCCCTTCTAAGGCCACAATGGGGGTTCGATTCCCTCCGGGGGTACTGGAAAGTTTATTAATTTTTTGTTTGAGAATTAATAACAGGTTAATACACCACTATTTTCCATAAATTTTCTATGGTTATTATGGTGGCTATGGTGTAGTGGTAGCACGCGGGTTTGTGGGTTAAACTTGTATATTTACATTTTAGATTTTATATAATATAATTTTATATATGCCTAATGCTAAATGCAATAAATGCAAGAAAAAATTTTATGTTAAATCAAATCATTTAAAGCTTGGTTGGGGCAAATATTGTTCGATTAAATGTAGAGGGGAGTCTCAACGTACAGGAAAATATGTAAATTGTGAGATTTGCGGAAAGGAAACTTGGAAAACCCCCAAAGAAATAAAAAGATCGAAGAGTGGAAAATTTTTTTGTAATAAATCTTGTCAGGCAAAATGGAGAAACAAATATTACTCTGGTGAATTACACCCATTTTGGATAAACGGAAAAAATGCTTATAGGGCAATGATGATAAAACAAAAAGAAAAGCCCGTTTGTAAAAAATGTGGAATAGATGATATTAAGGTTTTAGTGGTTCACCATAAAGATTATAATAGAGATAATAATGCAAAAAACAATTTAATATGGTTGTGTAGAAATTGTCATCATTTAGCGCACGCGCATAAGGAAAAAGTTTAATATATTATGGTGGGGTTGGTGAAACTGGTTATCACTCAAGTTTGTGGCACTTGCGTTACGGGTTCAAGTCCCGTACCTCACCCATATTTTAATAAAAACACTCTCGATGCTATAATAATATTGAGAGTGTTTTTATTATAGAGATTTACAATAAATACTTATTAATTTTTTTTAATATTTTATGTATTATGTTTATATTTTAAAATGTTCCGATAAAACTTTTTATACAGGAATTACAAAGAATTTGGAAAGGCGAATTGATGAGCACAACTCCTCGGAGTTAGGGGCAAAATATACAAGGGGAAGAAGGCCTGTGCACTTGGCGTATTTATTAAAGAAAAGAAGTAGATCTTCTGCTACAAAAGAAGAGTGTCGAATAAAAAGATTATCACGAATAGATAAAATTAAATTAATTAAATTAAAAAAAATATCAAATGCGCAAATATTTCAGTAAAAATATACAAAATTTATTAAATTTAAAAAGCCCTGCAGATTTTCCTTGCGGAGCCTTGAATTTAATCGAATGAATTCCCCGTCAGCTTGCTGCGAGGTTGTCCGTGGTAAAATCACAATACTATGTTGTAAACTATGTTATAAACCTTTTAATTTATTTTTAAAAAGATTATACTAGTAACTGAAATTAAAAATTATGAATTTTCCATATAAAGTAAATATTTGTTATATTATAAATAATAAGGGTGAAATTTTGTTGCAAAAGAAACGGCGTGGTTTTGGCAAAGGAAATTGGAACGGGCCAGGCGGAAAAATTGAGGCAGGCGAAACACCGGAGAGTTCAACGATAAGAGAAATAAAAGAAGAAACCAATTTAACGATAAAAAATTTAAAAAAGATGGCTGAAATTGAATTTATTTTTCCTGATAAGAGTATTGATAATTATTGCCATGTTTTTGTTTGTACTGATTTTAAAGGTGAGCCTAAAGATATGGGAGAAGGAGAATTGCAATGGTTTAAAAAAGAAGATATCCCACTAGACAAAATGTGGGATGATGATAAGTATTGGCTAATGGATGTTTTAAGCGGTAAATATATTAATAAAAGATTTTACTTTGATGATCAAAGTAAAGTCAAAAAACAAATAGATTTATAAATAATTAATAATAAAAACTTACCTATAAATTAAGTCAATAATGTTTTAAACTAGATAGATAATTAACAGTTCA
>CAYNJS010000016.1:0-18741 GCA_964397635.1 uncultured Gammaproteobacteria bacterium | reverse complement strand
TTAAAAAATATTCATTTAAAAAGAAGAATGGGACAGTCATTTGCTGTTTGGGCTGGAATAGAGAATTCTAAAGGGAAAATAATATTAACTAAGGATGCAGATTACCAAACAGACCCAAAAGAAATACCAATGATGGTTGAAAATTTAAAAGGATTTGATATGGTTTGTGGATATAGAAAAAACAGAAACGACTCATATATAAAAAAAATGTCTTCAGTTGTTGCAAATCAGACAAGAAGGGCTGTTTTAAAAAGTAATATAATTGATTCTGCTTGTGGGTTTAAAGCTTTTAAAAAAGAGTGTATCGCTAAACTAGAATTTTTTGATGGGATGCACAGGTTTATGCCAGATTTATTTTTGTTAAATAATTTTAAAGTTAAACAAGTCGAAATTAAACATTACCCCAGAGTGCATGGAGAGACTAAATATAATGTAAGAAATAGGCTAGGTAAAGGAATTAAGGATTTAATAATGGTAAGAAAAATAAAAAATAATTTATAATATTTATGGACTTAACTTTTTGGTTAATATTAGGATTTGTATCTCAGTTTGTATTTTTTTTAAGGTTTTTTGTTCAGTGGATTGCTTCTGAGAAAGCGAAAAAAAGTGTTATTCCTATACAATTTTGGTTTTTAAGTTTAGCAGGGGGCGGAGGGCTTTTAGTTTATGCAATTCACATAAAAGACCCAGTGTTTATATTGGGTCAGTCGATGGGAATTTTTATATATCTGCGAAATTTATATTTTATATATAGGGAAAAATAGAAAAAGAATGTATAATATAGTAGCTTGCCAAGTGTTTTTTCCTGTGTTAAGCTGGGATTAAATGTAAAATTAAGAAAAAGTTTTAATAACTGTGTCATTCCCGCGGAGGCGGGAATCTGAAAAATTAATTACACAAAAAATATAGATTCCCGCCTCCGCGGGAATGACATTTTGTGTTGTTTTTAAAAATGTTAATATGATTCTATGGATTACGATGTGATTATTGGGATGGAAATTCATGCCCAGCTAAAAACTAAATCAAAAATGTTTTGTGATTCTTCTAATGATGGAGAGAATCAACCGCCAAATACTACAATTTGTGAAGTTTGTACAGCTCAGCCGGGAACTTTGCCGGTTATGAACATGCAAGCCATTGAATGGACTGTTTTAACGGGTCTTGCTTTGAATTGTGAAATCGCTGATGAAACTAAATTTGATAGAAAAAATTATTTTTATCCAGATTTACCTAAGGGATATCAAATTTCTCAGTACGATAAGCCAATCTCAGAAAACGGACACTTACAAGTTAATGGTAATAAGATAAAAATAGTTAGAATTCACTTAGAAGAAGACACGGGAAAGCTGTTACACCCACAAGGCGCTAATTATAGCCTTGTTGATTATAATAGGGCCGGAACTCCATTAATGGAGCTTGTTACTGCTCCAGACATAACATCGGCTGAAGAAGCTAAAAAGTTTTGCCAAGAATATCAAAAAGTTTTAAGATATTTAGATGTTTCAGATGCTGACATGGAAAAAGGCCAAATGAGGTGCGAGGCTAATATTTCTCTTCAGGAAAAAGGTATGTGGGTTAATGATAATGACGAGATTAAACCAGTAGATGGCTATAAATTAAACCCAAAAATTGAATTAAAAAACATCAACTCTTTTAAGGCAATGGAAAGAGCTGTAAACTATGAAATAAAAAGACAAACCAAAGCCTTAGAAGAGGGTGAAAGCCTTCATCAGGAAACTAGGGGATGGAATGATACACAGGGCAAGACCTATCATCAAAGGTTTAAAGAATCGGCTCATGATTATAGATATTTTCCAGAGCCAGACTTGCCACCTTTAAATTTAACAGAAACAAAAAAGAAACTAAAAGACGAATTACCGGAATTGCCACAAGAAAAAGAAGAAAGATTTATTGAGGAGTATGGTTTTACTGTTCAGGACGCTAATTTTTTGGTTATCGATAAAAATTTATCTGAATATGTGGAGAGAGTTGTATCAGAAATGAGGGCTTGGCTTCTATCGGTAGATGGAATCGAAGGTGATAAGCAAGAAATTTGGGAAAACAACAAAAAGAAAATAGTTAAGATAATTTCTGGTTGGGTTATTAGTAAGTTGGGAGGATTAATGAAAGCAAACAATGTTAGTGTTCAGGAGTTAGAAATAACCCCAGAAAACTTTGCTGAATTTTTAACTTTAATTTATCAAAGTAAAATAAATACCACGTCAGCTCAAAAGATTTTAGAAATTATGTTTAAAGAGGGGCGTGATCCATCTGATATTTTAGAAGAAGGAGATTTTGACCAGATTAGTGATGAGAGTGAGTTAGATAGCGCTATTCAAAAGGCTATTAATGAGAACCAAAAAGCAGTTGAAGAATATAAAGGTGGCAAGGTTCAAGCAATTCAATTTCTGGTTGGCCAAGTTATGAAGGAAACAAAGGGTAAGGCAGCGCCACAAACAGTAAGAGAATTATTAGAAAATAAACTTAAATAATATTTTAAAACATAAACATGGATTTAATTATAGTAGAGTCACCAACTAAGGCAAAAACAATAAGTAAATTTTTAGGAAGTAAATATAAAGTTACTTCCTCTTTTGGTCATATTAGGGATTTGCCGAAATCTACGATGGGCGTTGATGTTGAGAATAATTTTGAACCGAAATATATTATTCCAACTAAGGCAAAAAAAACAGTTAGTGAGTTAAAAAAATTAGCCCAAAAATGCGATAAGATTATACTTGCCCCCGATGAGGACCGAGAAGGAGAGGCTATTGCCTGGCATTTAATTAAAGCTTTAAAGGTAGACGAAAAGAAAACAGATAGAATAGTATTTCATGAAATTACCAAGGAAGCTATAAAAAAAGCCCTAGAAAATCCCAGGAAAATCAATTTAAATCTTGTTGATGCTCAGCAGGCAAGAAGGATATTGGATAGACTAGTTGGTTATGAACTATCTCCTTTTTTATGGAAAAAAGTTGTAAGAGGATTATCAGCTGGAAGAGTACAATCTGTTACAGTTAGGTTAATTGTAGAGCGTGAAAGAGAAATTCAAGATTTTAAGTCAGATGAATATTGGTCGATTGAAGCAGATTTTTTAGGAGAAAAAGATAAAGAAAAAAAGTTTCAAGCTAAATTAGCTGAAGTGGACGGAAAAAAACTAGATAAGCTTGATTTAAAAAACGAAGAGCAAATTAAAAAAATTATTAAGGATCTAGAAAAGAAAAAATATACAGTTAAAGACATTATTAGAAAAAAAACAAAGAAAAATCCATTGCCTCCATTTATAACCTCTACCTTGCAACAAGACGCAAACAATAAATTAGGGTTTTCTTCAAGAAAAACAATGATGATTGCTCAACAGCTATATGAAGGTCTTGATGTTGGTGAGGGGCATACGACAGGTTTGATAACTTATATGAGAACTGATAGTGTTAATTTGAGTCAAAAATTCTTAAGTGAATCAAGGGATTTTATTAAATCTAAATATGGCGATAAATATGCTCTTAGTTCATCTCGATTTTTCAAGACAAAACAAAAATTAGCCCAAGAAGCTCATGAAGCTATTAGGCCAACAGAAGTTAATCTTTTTCCAGATGGGATAAAAAACTATTTAAACAAAGACCAATTTAAACTTTATGATTTAATTTGGAGAAGAGCTGTGGCTACTCAGATGGCTGAAGGGATAATAGATAGTACAACTATAAAAATTATAACTGATGACAATAATTATCTTTTTTCTTCTCATGGTAATATAGTAATTTTTGATGGTTATCTAAAAATTTACCCAGATAAAGTAAAAGAAAATCAATTGCCAGACCTTAGTAAGGATGAAAAGGTTAAATTATTAGGATTAAACCCAGAACAACACTTCACTCAGCCACCAGCTAGATATAGTGATGCAACTTTAGTAAAAATATTAGAGCGTCACGGCATTGGCAGACCGTCAACTTATGCTCCTACAATTAATACTATTTTAATGAGGGGTTATGTTGAAAGAGAAGGTAAGCATCTAAAGCCAAAAGATATAGCATTTCTAGTTAATGATTTATTAACTAAACATTTTTCGCAAATTGTTGATTATGAGTTTACAGCTAAGATAGAGGACGATTTTGATAAGATTGCTGAAGGTAAAGAAAGTTGGCAGGAAATGATAGGTGATTTTTATGACCCTTTTAAAGACAATCTTAAACACAAGGAAAAAGAAGTTAAAAAAGAAGACCTTGGAGTCGAAGAAAAAACCGATGAAATTTGCGATAAGTGTGGCTCACCAATGATTATTAAATTAGGTAGGTTTGGTAAATTCTTAGCTTGTAGTAAGTTTCCAGATTGTAAAAATACTAAACAGATAAACGAAGAAACTGGCAAGCCAGAAGAACAAGAGGAGATTAAAGAAAAATGTGATAAGTGCGAAAAGCCGATGGTAATGAAAATGGGTAGATTTGGAAAATTTTTAGCTTGTAGCGGGTATCCGGATTGTAAAAACATAAAATCAATTAAAAAGGGAACAGGAACAAAATGTCCGGATTGTAAAAAAGGAGAAATTGTAGAAAAGAAAACCAGAAGAGGAAGGATGTTTTATGCTTGTGATCAATATCCTAAGTGTGAGTTTGCGCTATGGAGCAAGCCTACAGGTAAAACTTGCGATAAGTGTAAAAGTTTAATGGTGTATGGAAAAGGAGATGCAGAGGTGTGCTCCAATAAAGAGTGTAAGTGATGCTTAGTGAGTAGTTGGTAGCGTGTAGTTTGTAGATATAAAAAGAGCCTTAGATTTTTCTAAAGCTCTTTTTATATTAGTGTTTTATAGTTTTATTTTTAATTAATTCTATTCACTACAAGCTACAAACTATTTCGTTATTTTTTTTGTAAAAATTTAAAAACTGCTCCAGCGGCTATTGCTCCTTCGGCTGAGGCCACTACAACTTGTCTAAACCTATTTGATCCGTTGGTTAGATCTCCGGCTGCAAATACGCCCTCTATATTTGTTGATTGATCTTCGTTTATTTTTACATAGCCTTTTTTATTTATTTCAACGCCCAATCTTCTGGCCAAGGTTAAGCTTGGTAATGACCCTATTTCTATAAAAACGCCCTGAACTTTCAATGAGTTTTCTCCTTGGTATGGACTATCAAGTTCAATTTCACTTACAAGACTGTCTCCTTTTATCTCTTTTAGATTTGTATTTGGGACCAATTCGATGTTTTTACTTTCTTTTATTTTATCTTGCCAGAAGGGCTCGGCTGTTAAGCTGTCCTTTCTAAAGACTATATAAACCTTTTTCCCAATCCCGGCTAAGTAAGATGCGCCCATAGCAGCACTATCTCCGCCTCCAATTACAGCAACTGTTTTATCCTTAAAAAACATCCCATCACACACAAAGCAAAAAGACACACCCTTTCCTGTAAAAGTATTTTCACCAGGGATTTCGAGCTTTCTATAGCTCATTCCGGTAGCTAGGATTACAGTTTTTCCATTATGTTTTTTTCCGGCTTCATCAACCACCAAAAAGGTACCATCACTTTGTTTTTTGATGCCCCTAACTTCAGAAAAAATCATTTCAGGTTTAAATTTTTCTACGTGTTCTTTGAATTTGCTCATTAATTCTGTTCCGGTGATACTTGAAAAGCCGGGATAATTTTCGATTAAATGGGCTTCACCTATTTGACCGCCGGGTTCTTTACCTATGAGTAGGTTTTTTAATTTATATCTTGAAGCATAGATTGAGGCTGTATAAGCCGCTGGTCCTGCTCCAACTATGATTACATCGTGTACCATATATAATTTAGATTAATAATTAATATAATATTTATAGGTCTATTGTATTCATTTTTCGTGAAATTGTCAAAAATAAAAACTTATAAATATACGAGGGGTTTTATGTTTCTTGGTAGCCCTACGGGGAATCGAACCCCGGTTTTCAGGATGAGAACCTGATGTCCTAACCACTAGACGATAGGGCCGTAAAAGTTAAAAGTAGAAATTTTTAAAATGAAAAGATGAATATTTTATAATTTTTTGCTTACAATTTTCTACTGATTTTTGTCTCCACCAAACCTTCTGTTTCTTCCCGTGAACCAATCAATTGCTTCATTTAAATCATCCCTTGAAAAACCGGGCCAATTAACTTTTGGAAAATATAGCTCACTATAGTATGATTGCCAAAGAAGGAATCCTGATAATCTTTGCTCACCAGATGTTCTGATAATTAAGTCAACGTCAGGCAATCCGGAAGTGTAAATGTTGCTTGAAATTAATTCTTCAGTAATATTCTCTGGTGAAGAGTCTTTTTTTATAATGTTTTTTACAGCATCAATTATTTCTGCCCGGCCACCATAGTTAATGGCAATGTTTAATAGCCCAGAGTTACAGCCGCTTGTTTTTTCTTCAGCGTTTTTTATCACTTCTTGTAGGTCCTTGGATAGTTCTTCTTTTCGCCCAATGACTTTTAATTTAATATCTTCTTTTAAGAAAAAATCTATATCTTTGGTAAAAGCTCTTTTTAAAAGCTTCATTAAGTAACCAATCTCTTCTTTTGATCGGTTCCAGTTTTCAGTAGAAAAAGCATAGACCGTTAAAATGTCTATGCCTTCTTCTAAACACCATTTACCTGCTTCTTTTATTTTTTCATAACCCTTTTTGTGGCCTTCTAAGGTGGGAAGACCTCTTTTCTTAGCCCATCGTCTATTACCATCCATTATTATTCCTAAATGTTTTATGGTTTTTTCTTTAGGCATTTTTTATTTGGTTTCTTTGTGAGGGGTGTGTTCTTTACAGAATTTGCAGAACTTGTTTAGCTCTAATCTTTCTTTGATAACTTTTTTATTCTTGTGTGAGTGATAATTAACTTTATGACACTTTGTACATTCAAGCTTTATCAAATTATCTTGAGACATAAATTTAGTTTGTAGTTTGTAGTTTGTAGTTTGTAGGCACAAAATCTACAAAAAATCATTCTTAATTATTTAAATCACGTTACATGTTGTAGGCTACATGTTTCGTGTTATGGAGCCACCCATCGGATTCGAACCGATGACCTACTGTTTACAAGACAGTCGCTCTAACCAACTGAGCTAGGGTGGCAAATATCACACAAAACATATATCTTATGGCGTATAATAAATAGCTTTTAGTAATATGTGATTATTGATATGCTTTGCTATAAGTTTTGCGCTACAGAAGATGGAGCCGACAAGCGGATTTGCCCGTCTCGCCTAACGGCGAAGCCGAGGCGGAAACCGCTGGCCCTCTCACACTTTTTATTTATTTTTATTTTGAGCCGAGAACGGGATTTGAACCCGTGACCTCATCCTTACCATGGATGCGCTCTACCAACTGAGCTATCTCGGCACAAGGCGACGGGCGGGCAGCTCTACCAGCTGCCCGTCTCGCCGAATGGCGAAGCCGAGGCGGAAGCTATGTCGGCTTTTGTATAAACTTCATATAAAGATAAAACTCCCTTAAAACAAACTAAAAGGAAGCTTTATTGTTTTATTATTTTTGTATATTTTTGTACACACTTCCTAAAACACCGTTTACAAACTTTCCTGATGATTCTCCACCAAACGTTTTGGCTAGCTCAATAGCTTCGTTAATAGCTACTTTTTCTGGAATTTCCGGGTCATATGCAATTTCATAAACCCCAATCCTGAGGACATTTCTGTCTATGTTAGTTATTTGATCAAGTGGCCATTCGGGAGCATACTTTGTTATAGTTTTATCTATTTCGGGCAAATTAGTTACAACACCCTTAACAATATTCATAATAAAATCAGCTTCGTTCGTTCCGGGGGCAAACTCTTCTATGTTTTTCTTAGCCAATTCCTCGATTTTTTTTAACTCAGATTCTATTTTTTTATAGTCTCCTTGAAAAGATTCTCGAAAATCTAACTGATATAGGGTTTGCATGGCAACTGTTCTGCCAAGATGACGGTTAGACATATTTTATGTGGGATATTTGTGATATTTAAGATGTTTAGGATTTTTGTGAATTGAAATGAGATATCTATAAAGTTATCCCAAAAATCTCAAAATTCCCAACGGGCTTAAAAATCTTAGTTTATTATTTAGCTTTTAAAATGAAAGCTAAAGAGAAAAAGATAAAATTTAATAATTATATTTTACTTATTCTTTGTTTTCTTGTTTTTTTGTTTTCTTGTTTTTTTGAGCCAAGACCTTTTTACCTTTGTATGTTCCGCAGTTTTTGCATGCAGTATGAGATAAAATAGGGTCACCACATTTAGGGCATTTAGAAACTTTTATTTTTTTTAAAGAATCATGAGATTGTCTTTTTCCTATAGACGACTTTGTTCTTCTTTTCTTTGGTACAGACATAAACTAGATTAATAAATTAATTTTAAACTTGATAATTATATTAGCATAATAAATAAAAAAATCAAGTCTTTTCCTTAAAACAAGAGGTTAAATTTAGATAAAGGTAATATTAGCAACTTTATCTTCTGGGTTTTTAAATTTCATTAGCCTTACTCCTTGGGTTGATCGACCCAATACATTTACAGATTTTAGTGGCAGTCTGATAACTTGTCCTTTTTCTGAGATTATAATAACATCTTCTTCTAAGTCTTTTGCATTAATCATCCTCATAGCGGCCAGTTTGCCAGTTTTTTCAGTTATTTTTGCTGTTTTAATACCGCTTCCACCCCTTGACTGAGCCCTGTATTCTTTTAAGTTTGTTCTTTTTCCAAATCCAGTTTCACCTAAAATCAATACTTGAAGGTTTTTTTCTGTTACTGACTTGTCTATTACTTCCATCCCTATTACAAAATCATCTTTTTTAAGTCTAATTCCGCGAACTCCGCTGGTAGCTCTACCCATTGCCCTAATATCACGCTCTTTAAACTTGATAGATTGTCCAAAAGAAGTAGCAATTATAATATTATCAGATCCAGTAGATGGTTTAACCCACTCTAGGATATCATCAGATTTTAATTTTATAGCAATTAAGCCGCTTCTTCGTACATTTGCAAAATCCTCTAAAGAAACTTTTTTAATTAATCCTTTTTTGGTTTGCATTACTAAATATCTACAATCACCTAGGTCGTCTAATGGTAAAACAGAGCTGACAGATTCATTTGGAGCTAATTGTAAAAAGTTAACTATTGCTTGACCTTTTGCCTGTCTGGTTGACTGAGGAATGTCATAGGCTTTTAATTGAAAGACCCTGCCTTTTGTTGTGAAGAACAATAGATTGGCATGAGTTGTTGTGGCAAAGAAGTGTTCAACAAGATCTTCTTCCTTGGTAGTAAGCCCTATTATTCCTTTGCCACCCCTTGATTGAGCTTTAAAATTGTCTGGAGAAACTCTTTTTATATAACCATCCCTAGTTATGGTAACAATAGTTGGCTCATTAGGAACGAGGTCTTCAGCTGAAAATTCTCCAACAGCCCCAGCTACCACCTTAGTTCTTCGATCATCAGAATATTTTTCACGAAGTTCTTTAAGCTCGTTTTTAACTATGCCAAGCATTAATTTTTTAGAGGCTAGTATTTTTTGAAGTTCTTTAATTATCTTTTTCTTTTCTTTTAATTCAGTTTCTATTTTCAGCCTTTCTAGATTAGCTAAGTTTTGTAATTTCATTTCAAGAATAGCAATAGATTGTCTTTCTGATAATTTAAAATTTTTCATTAAATTGTTTTTAGCCACCTCTTTATCCTTTGAACCTCTAATAACTTTTATTACAGCGCTAATTTTATCAAGGGCTATTTTTAAACCCTCTAATATATGAGCCCTATCTTTAGCTTTTTGAAGTTCGTATTCGCATCTCCTTTTTACAACCAATTGTCTGTGCTTTATATACTCTTCCAGGGCAGTTTTTAGGGTTAAAATTTTTGGCTGGATGCCATTAACCAAGGCAAGCATGTTAAAATTAAAACTGGCCTGAAGCTGGGTTAATTTGAAAAGTTTATTTAAAACTTTTTTAGGGTAAGCGTCTTTTTTTAATTCTATTACAATTCTCACATCGTCTAATCCCTTGGATTCATCTCTTAAGTCTCTAATACTTTCTAATTTTTTTGTTTTAACAAGTTCGGCAATTTTTTCTATTAAAGTAGCTTTATTTGTTTGATAAGGAACCTCAGAAACAATTATTTGAAATCGATTAGTTTTATTTTCAACAATTTCTGTTTTAGCTCTCATGATAACTCGACCTCGTCCAGTGGTGTAAGCTTCTTTGATATCTTTTTTGTTATAAATTATCCCACCGGTAGGAAAATCCGGTCCTTTTACAAATTCAAGCAATTCGTCTATTTCTGCTTTTGGTCTGTCTATTAAATAATTTATAGCGTCAATCAACTCGCCTAAATTATGAGGAGGAATATTAGTGGCCATACCAACTGCAATACCCAGAGTTCCATTTAATAGAAGAAGCGGTAATTTTGAAGGTAATATTCTAGGTTCTTTTTGGCTACCGTCATAGTTGGGAATAAAATCAACAGTATCTTTATCAATGTCAAATAACATTTCTTCTGAAATACGAGCCATTTTAGCTTCTGTATAACGCATGGCAGCAGCACTGTCTCCGTCCATTGAGCCAAAGTTACCTTGACCATTAACTAGAGGATAACGAAGGGAAAAGTCTTGGGCCATTCTTACCATGCTTTCGTAAACTGCCGCATCCCCATGAGGGTGATATTTACCCAAAACCTCACCGACTACAGTAGCAGATTTTCTAAATTTAGCTCCTGGTTTTAGGCCAAGTCCCCACATAGCATAAAGTATTCTACGATGAACAGGCTTTAAACCATCTCTTACATCTGGAAGAGCACGAGAAACAATTACGCTCATAGCGTAATCCAGGTAAGATGTTTTCATTTCCTCGGTAATCGGTAAATCTTCAATCCTTTCTTGTTGTTGTGGTTGATTGTTCTCTTCCTCTGGTTTCTTTTTATTATTTTTTGCCATAAAATTTACTTAAATTTAACTCAAAAAAATATACACCACTGTACTAAAGATACAGGGTGATTTATATATAATTTACCATGCTTTTTTAGTTTTGGCAAGTAAAAATAGGTTTAATTATGGTTTAAAAAACCGCATTGTTAAGCGGTTTTTTAGTTTGTTATGCCTGTTGATGTTGGACGATCTAATTGTTTTTTTAAATTTTCTTCTATTTCCTTTTTTATTATTTCTGTATTGTTTTCCAGGGGTGATTTTTCTTTGATTGTGTCATCAATATTTTCTTGTATTTTTGTTATTTCTTTATTAATATCATCGAGACCTTTTTTTATTTCAGGAACTTGAATGACTGAATTGTTGTTTTTATTGCTTAAAATAGACCGAGTATTATAAGAGAAGCTGTAAGCCCAAAAAAGAAAAATAGTTGTTCCAATAACCCCGACGCTTATCCAGAGTATTTTTTTCTTTTTTAACTCTTCGCTCATGATTATTTTTTATTCATTATTATAATTTCTGTGTTATCTTGTGGTAGATTTCTTTTATCAATCTTTAATCTCTCAGTTTGTTCTTTCGGATTAACTCCCATTTCTTTGGCAAATTTTTGGACAGAATCAAGTTTTTCTTTCAAGCCAGGAATTTTAAAATTCATCGGAATTATAATTCGAGGTTCTATTTTATTTATTATGTCTATAGCTTTTTCGGTGTTGATAGTATTTCCGCCGCCGACAGGAATCATTAATACGTCAATTGCAGGAAGCTTGTCTAAATTTCCATTTTCTAATGCATGCTCTATTTCTCCTAGGTTTAATATTTTAACCCCTTCAACTTCTAGGAAAAATAAAATATTTTTTTTCTTGTCTTTTTTTGACCAATTGTCAGCTATACCATTTATGAAGATGCCCTTAACTTCAAATTCCCCGGGCTTGTCTACTAAAAAGAATTCGGGATTAATTTTTTTTGTGTCTACTTTGGAATTTTTATTACCAATTAGGACAAGATTAGCTTTAGATTTTGATAATTTTATTCCAGTTTGTTTTTCGTCAAAAGGATTAATTAAGATAATTGACTCTTCTTCTTTTTGGGTTTTGCTTTTTATGGTAAAACACGATTGGCCATTCCAGGTTATTTGCATATGTTTCTTGTGCTAAGATTATTAATTAGGTTTTTTATATTGGCAGTTCTACGACAGTGTCATGCTTACTGTCGTCATCTTTTTTTTCTTTTTTAGGGCTGTTATCGGTTCCGCATGAGTTTTTAGGGCCTTCATTCCAGCCAGAGCCTGTATTGGTTTGTGGTCGACTAGTTCTTTGAGCCAAGCCTTCTCTCTTGGATCTAGTTCTTATGTTTCCGCTAGAATCTCTTTGTTTGTAGTTTAATTCACCTTGTTCTACTTCGGTTATTCTATCTATCATCTTAGATCTCTCTTTTCCGTATTGTATCTTTCTTTTTTTCTCTTCTTTGTTTATTTTATTATAAGCCATGCTTATTTTAGAAGAACTTATTTTCATCCCGGATTGTTCAGCTTTTCGAAGTAGGGATCGCATTTCTTTTTGAGTGATAAAATTTTTTTTAACGTTGTGGCTAATTTTCCTTACTTCTCCACTATTAAATTGTCTTAAATTTTTTTTAATACTATCTTCTGACATTCCACTGGCCTTTCTTATTATGTCCATGGCTCTTTTAGCGGGAATTTGTCTAGACGGAAGGTCTCTATGTATGCTCATATATTGTGAGAAATTAATTTAATCTCATAATAATGATAATCTTTTTGCTTCCTTTTGTCAAAGAGGCTATTTGTCAATTTATAAATAAAAAGATATGATATATTCATATGCCAACAAAAAAAGAAAAACTTATAATTATTGATGGAAACGCCTTAATTCATAGAAGTTTTCATGCTTTGCCGCAAACACTGACAACCAAAGACGGTAAAATTGTTAATGCTGTTTATGGTTTTGTTAGTGTTTTATTAAAAGCCTTTAATGATTTTAAACCAGATTATGTAGTTTTAACCCTAGACAGAAAAGAAGCAACTTTTAGACATAAAGAATTTAAAGAGTATAAAGCAACCAGAATAAAAGCGGCCCAAGAGTTGTACGATCAAATACCGATAATTAAAAAATTAGTCCAAGCTTTTGATATTCCAATTTATGAAAAGGCTGGCTTTGAAGCCGATGATTTAATTGGAACAATTTCAAGAAAGATAGACGGTAATATAGAAAAAGTTATAGTAACAGGCGACATGGATACATTACAGTTAATAAATGATCATACTAAAGTTTATACAATGAGTCGCGGAATAGCTGATAGTGTTTTGTATGATGACGAGAAAGTTAATGAAAGGTATGGATTAAGGGTTGAGCAACTTATTGATTATAAGGCTCTTCGCGGGGATCCAAGTGATAATATTCCAGGGGTTAGAGGAATTGGAGACAAAACAGCAGTTCAACTTCTTCAAAACTTTAAAACCCTTGATGGTGTTTATAATAATTTAGATTCAGACAAGATAAAAGAAAGAATAAAAGGACTCTTAATAGATTGCAGGGATGAGGCTTATTTAAGTAAAAAATTAGCTACCATTGTAACTGATGTTCCATTAAATTTTGATCTTAGAGGAGCTCATGTTAAAAAAATTGATACTGAAAAGGTGGTTGAAATTTTTTCTGAGCTTGAATTTAGATCACTTTTGCCAAGATTGTATGAACTTACCGGAAAGGAAAAATCAAACAAAGAAACGGCTTATGAGGGTGGTAATAAATTTGAAAGAAATTTAAAATCATTTAATTATAATTTAGTAAAAGATGAAAAGGAATTTAATAATTTTTTTAAGGAATTAACAAAACAAAAAGAGTTTGCCTTTGACACAGAAACAACAAGCTTTGATCCAATTTCAGCTGATCTTTTAGGAATTAGCTTTAGCTGGAAAGATAAAGAAGCTTATTATTTAAGATTTTTGGTAAGTGAAGGTGAAAATAAAGACCTTTTTAATTTTGAAGAAAAGGAAGAAGGCTTGGATAAAAGTTTTTTAGAGAAATTAAGACCAATTTTTGAAGATAAAAAGACAAAGAAAATAGGGCATAATATAAAGTACGATATTGAGGTGATGAGTAACTATAATATTAGAGTTTTTGGAGATATTTTTGATACGCGAGTAGCTTCTTATATTTTAAATCCAGGTAATCGTCAGCATAATTTGGATGTTATAACATTTGCTCATTTTGGTCATGAAAAAATAAACAAGGATGATTTATTCCCTGACAAGAAAAAGGGGATTAATTTTAAAGATATTCCAATAGAAAAAATATATAATTATTCTTGCGAGGATGCCGATTTTACCTTTAGGCTGTATAAAAAACTAGATCAGGAGCTTAAGGATAATAATTTAAAAAAACTTTTTGATGATATCGAGATGCCACTTTTGCCGGTTTTAGTTGAAATGGAATTAAATGGAGTTAAAATCGATACAAAATTTTTACATCAAAAGTCTCAGGATTTTAAAAAGAGGATAGATAAGATTGTAGAAAAAGCTCATGAGCTAGCTGGTGTAGAGTTTAATATAAATTCAACCAAGCAATTGCGTGAAGTCTTGTTTGAAAAAATGGAGATATCAACTTATGGAATAAAACGAGGCAAGACAGGGTTTTCCACTTCAGCCGAAGAACTGGAAAAAATAGAAGGCGTTCACCCAATAATTAAGTTAATTCAAGAAAATAGAGAATTGGCAAAATTGAAAAGTACTTACATTGATGCCCTGCCAGTATTGATTAATAAAAAAACCAAAAGAGTTCATGCCAGTTTTAATCAAACAGCTACTGCAACCGGCAGGCTTTCTTCTTCAACTCCTAATTTACAAAATATTCCAGTTAGAACCAAGGAAGGGTGTGAAATCAGAAGGGCCTTTATTGCAGAGAATGGATATAAACTGCTTGCTCTTGATTATTCTCAAATTGAACTGCGAGTAGCTGCTTCAATGTCTGGGGACAAAAAAATGATTAAAGCCTTTAAAGATGGAGCCGATATTCACACCAGAACAGCTTCAGAAATTAATAATGTAAAACCAGGCCAAGTTACCAAGGAAATGAGGCGTGAGGCTAAGGCGATTAATTTTGGCATCCTGTATGGACAAGGTCCTCACGGATTGTCTCGATCAGCGGGAATTCCTTATGCTAGAGCCCAAGAATTTATTGATGTTTATTTTGGAGCCTTTAGCGGGGTTAGAGAATTTATTGATAAAGTTATTGCAGGCGCAAAGGATAATGGTTATGTTGAAACTTTGTTTGGCAGGAGAAGATATTTGCCAGAAATTAATTCTAATACGCCAATGATCAGGAAGGCTGCCGAGAGAATGGCAATTAATACTCCAATTCAGGGAACAGGGGCTGATATGATTAAATTGGCTATGATTGAGGTTCAAGAATTAATACAAGATAAGTATAATAACAAGGAGATAAAAATGATCGTTCAGGTTCATGATGAGTTGATTTTTGAAGTTAAAAAAGACTTAGTTAAAAAAACAACAGGGCAGATTAGGGAGATTATGGAGAAAATTATTAAATTAAAAGTTCCAGTTGTTGTGGATGCTAAGCTTGGTGATAACTGGGAGGAAATGATAGGAATTTAAGATTTATGATTTAAGATTGAAGATTTATATGGATATAAGAAAAGAAAAAAAAATAATAATTTTGCATGATTATTTTTTATACAAAGGTGGTGGGGAAAGACTCATTATAACCTTAGCTCAGGCGCTAAGAGCTGAAATTGTCACAGCTTTTATTCATAAAGATGCCTTTGATCCTCGTGATTACGGAATTAAAACAAGGGAGCTGGTAAAAAAAACTTATTTTTCTAACATTCCGGGAGTTCGCCATGTGATAGTGCAACTTTCTTTTTTCTTTAAAACCAAATTTTTAAAAAACTACGACACAGTTATTTATAGCGGGGACGTTGTTAATGCGGTTTACAATTCTAGGGGTAATCCGCGGACAAAAAACATCGCTTATATTCATACTCCACCAAGGCATCTATATGACAATTATAAGCTTAGGATAAGCCAGTATAAATTTTTAAAAAGACAGATTTTTAGGATTTATGCTTTTGTTAGCAGGCTTAGATTTGAAAGAGGAACAAAAAAAATGGATGAGATTGTAGTTAATTCAAAAACAATTCAAGATAGAACCAAAAAGTACATAGGCCTTGATTCAAAAATAGTTTATCCGCCGTGTGATATTAATAGATTTAAATGGCTGGGACAAAAGGATTATTATTTTTCCTGGGCGCGATTGTATGATGTTAAGAGAGTTGATAAAATTGTTGAAGCTTTTACTAAGATGCCAAACAAAAAATTAATTGTTGCCTCAGGCGGTCCTGAAAAACAGAAAATAAAAAATATTGCCAAGGGACATGACAATATAAAAATCTTAGATTGGATTTTAGATGAAAAATTGTTGGACTTAATAGGGAATTGTATTGCTACAATTTATATTCCAATTAATGAGGATTTTGGGATGAGTCCGGTTGAGTCGATGTCTGCTGGTAAGCCGGTTATTGGGGTTAATGAGGGCGGCTTAAAAGAAACTATTATTCAAGATAAAACAGGGATATTAATAAGGCCAGATTTTAATATTAATGATATAGTTGATGCGGTAAAAAAACTTAATAAAGAAAGGGCTTTAATAATGAGAGATGATTGTGAAAACAGGGCTAAAGAATTTTCCGAAGAAATGTTTTTGAAAGGAATGAAAGAAGTGGTTTATAAATAAATTTATTTAAAAAGAAAAACCCGCCCAGATCTTACGAACTTAGGCGGGCTGGGAGCAGGAAATCGATTTTTTCGATCCCTGCTCTTTGCGTTTATACGGTTAATTTAAACAGGTGAGATGCCGACGGCATCGAACCTTATCATAGTTTTACGTCCTTTGGTTAGTCGAGGAGGCACAATACTATGAAAAGAAACAAGTTCACCTGGCTTAAGGTATGCCAGTCGAGAATTTTTTCTATTAATATCTTTCCAGTGGGCTCGAGCCGGACCCTCGATAGTTTTAATAACTCCTATGCCTTGAGCCTGGTTAAACCAGACTACAACCCCCCTGTTGTTGATAAGAATTTTTGTGTTCTGGAGATTAATATCCTCTTTTTTCTTTTGGGAAATTAGAGGAAGTTGATCTATCTGATCGGTTAATAGGTTTTTTAAAATTTCCACCATTTGTGGCCAGCCCTTGGGACCCTCAAAAAGAGGACAAGACACTCTTTCATGATTATTATAGCAAAAGGTATCCCAGGTTTTTTGTTGGGTAACAAAGAAGTCGCCGTTTTGAGAGACAATGGCAATTTCCCAAACTTGAATATTGCCGCCCTTGCTAATTGCCAACAGTCTGAGGTGGTTGTTTGGATACTCAGTATGGAGCACCTGTCCATTGCTTTTTACCTCAATATTATTACGGTAAATCTTGAGTTTATCTGGAGTTTCAGACAGGTTTTTCTTGAGTATGACATTTTTTTTGCCGTCTACAGTGATAGCAAAAACGCTATTGATCTTTTCTTTCGAGACTATCACCTCAATCCGAGCCGTGCAAAGACCCATTATCTTGCCGATATGACCATCCGAGCCAACGTTGATAGGGGTTCCGTTAAGAGCAATACTTATAGCTGTTCCTTCAATCTGTGATTTCATTTTTTCTCCTCTTTGCTGTTTGTTTTGTTGAGTTTTTGTAACGAACCGTAAAACATTATATAATGGCATAAATTTAATGAAAAGTCAATAGTTTTTTTATAATTTTTTTTTATAATGTTAACTAAAAGTTAAAAGGGGAATCTTTAAAATTTACCAAAAGAAAAAAGAGCAAGTTGTGATAACTTGCTCTTAAAAGGCATATCAGCGACAGTTTAAGAAATGTTTTTTCTTAAAACCCAGACTCAAAGAGTATTGCTCTTGTGTTGTCTGCTCCAAAAAGGAGTGCTGATACTGGCGATCAAAGGATCATATAAACCATTTTTTGGCTTATCTTCTATTTCGCCGATGTGTGAGGTTGTAATCCTCTGTTGGTTAATTATTGGTGGTAAGCATGTTTGTATCCTGAAGTGGAGCTCCAGAAGCCGGCGATTTTTTTTGAAATATTATCAAGCTCAAGGGTTAAGGATGTTTTTTGGTCGGCGCAATTAGAACAAGTAATTTGTTCTTCAATTTCTGCTTTTCTTTGGGAAAGTCGATGGAACTCTCCCATCATATCTACATTTTTACTTCCAATTCGGGAAGCGTCTACTACTCCACCAATTGATTTTGTCTCCTCGGCCATGATTTTCTCCTCTCTGTGGTTTGTTAATTTTCCTGGATTTTGGCTGCTAAATCTTTGCAGTCACCATTTACACATTGCCTTGATGGCGTTAAGTTGTTTTTTTGTGAGCATCTTCCGTTTGCAATTAATTTTGTGCATCTTCCGTTGCCAGGCAGTCGATTACATGAACGGTTTTCATATTCTGGCTTCATTTTAACTCCTCCTTATATCATGCTTATTGTTAAATGTGCACCTTAGTTAAATCTACTATAAAATAAATCAAGAAATTAATTTGCCATATAGGAGATCTAACTAAAAACCACCGGAGTTTGGTCCGGTGGTTTTGGTATTTTGTAATTGTTGTTTTTTTCTACAATAAAATACTAACCACCGGCATTAGGAGGATCACCACTACTACTAGAATTGTCATCATTTTCTTTTGCATATGTGATTAGTAATTTTTATTACTAGAATTATAGGTTTTTTGTAAAAAAATGTCAAGTCAAAACGGCTCTATAATATTAACGGTGGCGCAAAACTCTATTTAAGAGCTAAAATTAGC
>CAYNJS010000015.1:0-18871 GCA_964397635.1 uncultured Gammaproteobacteria bacterium | reverse complement strand
CAGGTAGGACATTTCTATTTGGCTGTACTATGACATTATCATTTGGCTACGACAGCATATTTTTTTAATTGACAAAAGAGGCAAAAAATGCTATACTATTACAAAATTATAAATAAAATTTTCCTTGGGGGAAAATATAAAAATTAGTACAGAGGAGAGAAAAAATGGAACAAAAGCAATCATTAAATTTTAAAAACTTTAATTACTTTCACCTGCCAAACATGTTTCCGGACAACTGAATTCCGGGACCAACATGCTGCCAGGTTGGTAGCGACGATAATCTTGATAAAAACCTTGAAGTTTCTGCATTTGTTGCGGATCAATTCGAGGAGCTTCAGAAAGAAGCAATAAATCTAGGGATAAATCCCTGGGAAACAACGAATTAAATTAATCCACCCCCAAGGATAAAACTGGGCCTGAAGCTAAAAAAGTTTCAGGCCTTTTTCTTTTGCTCAATTTATCTATACAAAATAAAGTTCTTAATATTTCCGCGGCCGCGGAAATATTAAGATTTGCAAAAGTAGGCCTAATTTCTTTGAATTACGAAATTATTCTTTTGTCATACTGAATTTATTTCAGTATCTGGTTCATTAAATTGTGTTTAATGAGACCCTGAAACAATATTGAACTAAATTCAGCACAAAGGTATATATCCACGTTGATTTAAGTGTTTAGTAATTCAAGGTAATTTAATAATTTAAAGTAGGCGTTTTTTAAAAAAAGTGCTATAATTATTTTAGTATATGGAATATAGAATCTAGTATATAGATTTTACTATTTAGGGCAAAAGTTAATTTTATGGCAGAAGAGCCTAAAAAAAATAAATTCGATGATTTTAGAAAGGAAGGTGCAGAAATACCGGATTTTGGTTTTGATCGAAAAGAAAAAGTAATTGAAGCCCCTAAAACTGACACAGAAAAAAAAGATGCCCCTCAGGAAATTGCTCAAATGCCAGTAAAGAAAACCGGTGAAGTATCCAGTGCGCCAACACCTCAAACTTCTCCAGAAATTAAAAATATAGAAAATATTTTAGAGGAAGATTTGGGCGAGGTTTATTTTAAAATGACTCCGGAAAAACAAATTGAACTTAAAGTAAAGGGCGAACAAACAGCCAGAGACATTTCTTTGTTAATGCAAAAAACAAAAGTTAAGATCAAGAAGATAATTGAACTTATTAAAGGCTGGTTAAAAGTTATACCGGGAATAAATAAGTTTTTTTTGGAGCAGGAGGCTAAAATTAAGGCCGATAAAATTTTGGAATTAGGAAACCGCCTAAAAACTAACCGCGAGGAAAAAAAATAATCTTATTTCGCTTGTCGGCTCAAATTGCAAAATTTAGTTTCGGCATGAGTTTTTAGATAGTTTCTAAAAGATAATTTAAAACAATTAATGAACGGACAACTAATTTTCTTTTTACTATTATTTGTATTTGTAGCAATTGTTTTTATTGTGCTTTTTGTGATGCTTAAAAACAGGAGAAAAGTAAAAAATTCAGGTAAAACAATATTACAAATCACCCTGCCGAGAGAAGTTAGCGATCAGAACCAAGACAAAAAAGAAAATCTTCAAAATATCCAAGAAAAAATAGGAGTAATGGAGGCAATTTATTCTAATATTTCCGGCCTTAAAGGGATGAAAAATTTTAGCAATGGCAACTTATCCTTTGAAATCGTAGTTAAAAAGGGAGTTATTTCTTTTTATATTGCAACTCCTAAAAAGTTAGAACAATTTATCATCCAGCAAATTCAAGCCCAATATCCTGATGCTCATATTGAAAGGCGTGATGATTATAATATTTTTTCCCCCCAGGGTTATATCGACGGGGTGTCTTTAAAATTAGCAAAAAACTCACTATTCCCAATTAAAACCTATAAAGATTTACAATCCGATCCGCTAAGTGCTTTAATCAATACTTTGTCTAAGATAGAAAACGACGATGGAGCAGTTATCCAGATTATTACCAGGCCGGTAAAAGCTCGGTGGAGGGTTTATGGCCGAAAGGTAGCTACAGAAGTAAGAGGCGGGAAAACTTTAAATGAGGCAGTAAACGCTAAAGGTACTATGGGGTCTGAGTTTATGGGCGGAATTTGGGATGATGTTTTTAAATCTTTTGCCAGCAGTGGTAAAAACCAGCAGGAATCTTCACAAAACACACCCAAAGAACCAAGAAGGCCATCGCCAATGGAAGAAGAATCAGCTAAAAAAATTGAGGAGAAGGTTGCTAAGGCAGGACTTGAAGTAAATATTAGAATTATTGTTTCGGCTGACCAAAAAGACCAGGTAAAAATGTATTTAGATAACATTGCCAATAGTTTTGGGCAATATAATATTTATGAATATGGAAATAGTTTTCAAATCGTTAAGCCAATTAAACTAAAGTATTTTGTAAATGATTTTATTTATAGAAATTTTAATGGAAAAAAGAAAATGATTTTAAATTCAGAGGAACTGGCTTCTATTTTTCATTTTCCTTCCGGAGTAATCCAAACCCCGAACATTGATTGGCTGTCGTCCAAAGAGGCTCCGGCTCCAACTAATATGTCGTCTGAGGGTATAATTTTAGGAGAAAATGTTTATCGCGATAAGCATACTTTGGTAAAACTTGGCAGAGAAGATAGAACCAGGCATACTTATGTAATTGGTAAATCCGGTGTTGGTAAGTCAGAGCTACTTAGTAATATGGCGCGCCAGGATATTTTGAATGGCGATGGAGTTTGCATAATTGATCCGCACGGAGATTTTGTTGATGATATTTTATCGATTATTCCCAAGGAAAGAGCCGAGGATGTAATATATTTTAATCCGGCAGATACCGAGCGTCCGATGGGGCTTAATTTATTAGAATATGACAGGAAATACCCGGAACAAAAAACTTTTGTAATCAATGAAATGATAAAGATTTTTGATAAATTATACGATTTAAAATCAACTGGCGGACCGATGTTTGAGCAATATATGAGAAATACCATGCTCTTAATAATGGACGACCCAGAAAGCGGGGCTACCTTGATGGAAATATCAAAGACTTTGGCTGACCCTGATTTTAGAAAATATAAATTAAGCAAATGCAGTAATCCTGTAGTGAAGGATTTTTGGCAAAAAGAAGCGGAAAAAGCCGGCGGTGAAGCATCACTTGCTAATATGGTGCCTTATATAACCAGTAAATTAAGCACTTTTGTTTCTAACGACATCATGCGTCCAATTATTGGCCAGCAACAAAGCGCTTTTAATTTAAGGAAGGTAATGGACGAGAAGAAAATTTTACTTGTAAATTTAAGCAAAGGTAGAATAGGGGAGATGAATGCTTATCTACTTGGAATGGTTTTGGTAGGTAAAATTTTAATTTCAGCTTTGTCGCGAACAGACGCGCCAAGGGAAGAGAGA
The DNA here is from genome assembly GCA_964397635.1 of uncultured Gammaproteobacteria bacterium. Lineage (GTDB taxonomy): Bacteria > Patescibacteriota > Patescibacteriia > JAACEG01 > JAACEG01 > CAYNJS01. The sequence continues at coordinate 15,487 of CAYNJS010000015.1, read as the reverse complement.
AAGGATTTTTATTTATATCTTGATGAGTTTCAAAATTTTATTACCGACAGTATCGCTATAATTTTATCAGAAGCTAGAAAATACAGATTAAATTTAAATATAGCTCATCAATATATCGGGCAGTTGGTTAAAAATCAAGATACCAGCATTAGAGATTCTATTTTTGGCAATATTGGAACAGTGATCTCTTTTAAAGTTGGGGCTGATGATGCTGAATTTTTAACTAAGGAATTTGCTCCTGTTTTTAGCGCCCATGACCTGGTAAATATCGATAAATTTAATGCTTATGCAAAACTCATTATTGATAATCAGCCAACGCGAGCCTTTAATATGAAAACTTTTCCAATGGACAGGGAGGGGATAGATTTATCCGAACAAATTAAGAAAATATCATCATTAAAATATGGCAAAGACAGGTCTATTATTGAAGCAGAGATTTTAAAAAGAATTAACATACAATAAAAATTAGATTTACTATAATAATAAACAAATTATGTTAAACTTTAAAAAACTAATATTTCTAACATTACTACTCCTGGCACTACCCCTTCTTTCAAGCGCCCAACAACTCCGCGATGCCATAGGCATCAGGGTAATGAAGAACCCCGAGTACTTATCACCAGCTACCTGGTATCTTGAGAATGTGCCTAACCCGGGCCAACCAAAGAGTACTCAAGTAGACGGCTATGAAGCAGTAATCGATGGCAGGAGCGTTTATGTTGGAGCAAGCAGGGTTGATATTGCTAACCTTAAAACAGAAGCCTATATCTTCATTATGAGCTATAACGAAGATGGGAGTACGGCCATAATCAATATCTTTAGCCAGTTAATAGATAATTGGAACTTTAATTCTAATATTAACAGTAACGATATTTGCGATAAAGTAGGTCCAGATGGAGATGTTTACTGCGCTAGCGATTTTGATTGCGTAGTTGAGAGTGTTGATTACGGGCCATGTTTATCGCAAAAAGGTAAATTACGTCGAGATGTTAAGCGTGTTGGAGACCTACAAGATCTTAAAAGAGAACTAGAACAATACGCTTTATCAAACGAAACTTATCCATCGTTAGCCCAAGGAACATATATTCCAAGGTATTCAACTAGCAAATGGCCTAGTTGGAATCAAACTTTAAGTAAAAATCTTGGCATTGAACTGCCTGATGATCCATTAAATAAGTTCTATAACGATTGCTCTCAATTCCCTGGTTACCATCCTGATACTTGTTGGAATGAATTGGTTAAAAATTTTGAATGTCCTTCGGGTTTTATTGATCCAACTAATAATCTTTATTCTTACCTTTATGTTTATAGCGCTAAGGGTATTTGTTCATTGCATTGCTCGAATGTTTGTGAAAACGATAATTCAATAAAATGTTATCAAGACAGTGATTGTTCTGCTGTTGGAGGAATATGCAACCAAAATTTAACTTGCGTTGGGGGAGCAAACGATACTAATGCTTGTAAGGATCAAGATGATTGTCCGGGAGGTATTTGCCAATATGACTTTACCTGTACTCAAAATTCAGACTGTCCGGATACAGCTTTGGGTGAATACTGCATGAAGGTAAATGGAGTAATTGATATTCAATTTAATTTAGAAACAGATAAAGATACTACAATTTCCACTAATTATCCGCTGGATCTAGCTTCTATTGGAGCAAGTCCTGGAGCCCAGGGGATTTGTTCTGATAGTAACTTTTGGGCGCTAACTCCAGTTAACTTTACTGATATTGACTGTTGCCAGACGCTTGATTGTACTAATATGGGCTTAACAGGTTATACTTGCGGAACATATACTAATAACTGTGGCAAATCTATTGACTGCGGAGCTTGCGGTATAAATGAAGAGTGTATTAATGGCAAATGCTGCATTCCTGATTGTACTGGCAAAACTTGTGGTGATGATGGCTGTGGAGGAAGTTGTGGAGGTTGTCCGATTGGATATTATTGTGATATTAATTATACTTGCGTAGAAGATTGTCAGGATACATGCACGCCAGGAGTTGACCCAAACAGATGCTCCTCTGTAGGCCAGTGGACTCAGCAGTGTGCTAACTGTGATCTTGATAGTTGTAATGAATGGTGTGATGATATTAACTGTGGTATAACCCTTAATCCATATTGTAATTTTGACGGAATTGTTGATGCTGTCTGTGGAAAGTGCCGTAATGGAGATACTCAGCAATGCGGGGTTGATATTGGAGCTTGTAGTACAGGAATAGAAACTTGTGTTATGGGTCTTTGGGGGGGGGTGTGTGCAGGCGGACAAGGTTCTGTACCCGAGATTTGCAATGGCGATGATGATGATTGTGACGGAATAACAGACAATATTCCTCCTAGTGGATTAATCCCTGTTGACCCGGGAAACGATGGGGTTTGTGATGGATTTTTTCAAAAGTGCGCCGGAGGAGCCTGGACATTTAACCCGGCTGATATTCCTGACTATCAAAATCCAGAAACTCTGTGTGATGGACTGGACAATGACTGTGATGGGTCAACCGATGAACATCAAATAGGGCCAATGGAAGCTTGTTCATTGGGAGATGCTTGCGGAGTAGGCGTGGGTGAATGTGGTAATAACGGCAACTGTGTCTGCAACCCGGCTGACCCCAACGGACCGGCTGTTTGCAGTACCAGTATCCCGGGAACGCCACAACCGGAGATCTGCGATGGACTGGACAATGACTGTGATGGTACGGAGGATAACAATTTAACTGATTTATTCCCGCTTAATGACAACCAACAAGGCGTTTGTCTTGGTTCTTTAAAAATTTGTACATCTATTGTCGGCGACCCTACTTGTGGTCCACTCAATCTATCTGCTTGTTGGAGTAATGATTATGGCTCTCATATACCAAACTGGGAAGCAGTTGAAGGCACTTGTGATGGACTGGACAATGACTGTGATGGAAGTACTGATGGTCCAGGCTTTGGTAATTGGGGGCTTGGTTGTTATTTGGATATTAACGGAAATGGGATAGATGACCCTGATGAATGCCAAAAAGGTAAAATTAGATGTGATTTAAGCGGGGAATTTTGTCATGATGTTTATAATGATCCAACTACTATGGAATTCACGACTTACGGTGGACAACCTATATTTGACCAGTGTTGTAGATTTGTTTCAGATGGTACCCCTTATAATTTTTCCGGGGTATCGGTTGTTTATCCAGGAACAGACTACTCTTGCTTATTTGATGGATGCGATGGCTGGCCTGAAAATGGAAACAATAATTTAAGCTATATTCAAGGATGGAATAGCGGATTTTTTGATGAATTAACACTTGCTGGAGCGCAAGGCGGTGGGGGTGGAAATATTTATAACTATTATGCTTATAACTGTGACGCGGTTTGCAATAGGCGTGGCGGAATGGTTTGTGTTGGAGCTGGTTTAGGGCTTAGCTCTCTTTCTTGCGTAAAGACATTGTGTGATGCTGGAGCTAATTGTCTTGATGTTGCCACCAATATAGTTGCTTCGGGTTGTAAAGGAAATTTCCATATTTGGCAAGGGTGGAGCTGCCGCGATGGCGGTATTGGCGGCCACACTTTCCCTGTAATGTCTAGTGCTTGTTATTGCTTATAATAAATTTAAATAATTAATATGAACAAAAAAACGAACTTAGTTATCTTTTTGTTAATTATAATAATTCTTTTTGTGGGCGGCGGTTTTTTAATTTATAAATATAATAAAAATTTTACTGAAGATTACAAAGAAAACAGCCGATTAATATTAAGAGAAAATTTTCAAAAAAAACTTGATAACTTAAGTGAAAACAATAAAAAAAATATTATTAATGATATTATTTTACCGAAGGAATATTATTTACTAAAAGATGATTGCAGTAAAATTATCGATGAAAAGCTAAAAAAAGATTGTTATTATTATTTGAAATATAACGATATTGTTAAAACTGAAAATATTCCTTTATGTGATACATTAAATGACGAGTGGCAGGATATTTGTTTATTTGATATGATTGAAAACAGAAGGCGAAATTTAGAAAATGAACAAAATTGGGAAGATTGTTTAATGATAAAAGATAGAGGATTAAAAAACGTATGCTTAGAGCACCAAGCGATAGTTCTTAAGGATAAAGACGCTTGCCTAGAAAGAGATATAGGCGTAGTTGAGTGTGTGGACAGAACGGTTGCTATTAATGTTAGTTGGGGTGATGACATTACTAAATGTAAAAATGTTAAAACCCCCGAATATTTTGAAAGATGTATTGGTATTAGCGGTCAAGATTGCTCTTTATTGGAAGATAAAAATTTAATAGACCAATGTGAAAGTTGGCGTTATTTTAATATTATTCTTTTTCATGGTGAAAAAACTGAATGTGAAATATTGCCAATAGAAAATTTTAAAATTATTTGTGAATCATACTTTGATAATGATAAAAATTTTATTGATTCAGATGATGATGGAATACTAGATCATGTTGAATTATCCTTGGGAACTCAGCCATTTAATGGAAGCGATGGAGCAGCGGCTTTAAGCCATATAGAAGATGAAAAAATAGCCGATCATATAATCGATCAAAAAAAATTTACTGTTTTTGAAAAATTACAGCCTTTAACCATTGATACTGATGCTGACGGGTTAAGGGATTATGATGAAATTAATATTTACAAAACTGATCTAAATAATCAAGACACCGATGGCGATGGCTATACCGACGGCGATGAAGTTAAAAGCGGATATAATCCTAATGGCGATGGGTTGTTAATATTATGATAATTTTTTCAATTGAAACAAGCTGTGATGACACTTCTGTTGCTATAGTAAAAAATAGGGGTAAAAAATCTCCTAGTTTTGAAATTTTAGCTAATATAGTTTCATCGCAAATTAAAGACCATACAAAATTTGGCGGAATTGTCCCTAATTTAGCCGCTAGATTACATTTAGAAAACATTAATTATTGCATAGATTCAGCTCTAAAACAAGCTAAAATCAAACCTAAACAAATAGATTTAATAGCAGTGACTCATGGTCCAGGCTTAATCCCGGCTCTTTTAATAGGCGCAACAGTAGCTAAAACACTGTCTTATCTTTGGAATAAGCCAATTATTGGAGTTAATCATATCGAGGGACATATTTACTCTAACTGGCCAACCTCTCAAGATGTCATTCCCGCGAAGGCGAGAATCCAGGAAAAAAAGATAGATTCCCGCCTTCGCGGGAATGACATGGTGAGAAACGGGAATGACAGGAAAAAAATTAGAGATAGTATAGAAAAAATTGAGTTCCCGATATTAAGCTTAATAGTTTCCGGCGGGCATACCAGTTTAATTTTAATGAAGAACCACCTAAAATATCAAGTGATCGGAGAAACTCGGGACGATGCAGTAGGTGAGAGCTTTGACAAAGTAGCTAGATTAATGAATCTGGGCTATCCAGGCGGACCAATCATTGAAAGATTAGCTAAAAGTTATAAAGGGGAATTAATCGACCTACCACGGCCAATGAAATACGCTAAAAATTTTGATTTTAGTTTTTCTGGCCTAAAAACAGCCGTTTTATACACTGTAAAGGAACAAAAAAAAGTGGATAGTAAATTCAAAAAACAATTAAGCGCTTCATTTCAAGGGGCGGCATTTGATGTTTTGATTTATAAAACATTAAAGGCCGCTAGAAAATACAAGGCAAAGACCATAACTTTAGGGGGCGGAGTTTCCGCTAATAAATCATTGGTTTCCGAATTTAAAAAAACAATAAAAAAAGCCATACCTACCGGCAGGCAGGAAGGCCTTAATCTTCAGTTTTTATCCCCAAATGTCGGGCTTTCTACTGACAATGCTGTTATGATTGCAATTGCTGGATTTTTTAGATATAAACAAAAAGGAGCTAGTTCTTGGCAGAAAATAGAGGCAAAATCAAGCCTAAAAATTACCTGATAGCATATGTCATTCCGGACCTGATCCGGAATCTATATATATACCCCTCTGCCAAGACCGCAGGGTGATTAAGAAGAATTTTTTAATCTAAATGCGGCAAAGACCGTACGTAGCTTATAAAAATTAAGATCCTAAAACAAGTTCAGGATGACATCATTTTTATATTAATCTTTTAAACTCTTTGCTCGTTAAGTGCCTCCATTTTCCCTCATTTAAACCATGCAAAGAAAGACCAGCTAGTCTGGTTCTTTTTAATTCCAAAACTTTTAACCCAATATCTTCTATCATTTTTTTAATCTGTCGTTTTTTGCCCTCGGTTAAGGTAATTTCTATTTTTTTACTGGTTAATTTTTTAATTTTTTTAGCTTTAACTAGGTATTTTTTATCGTCTATGTCAATTATAGCGCCTTCTAATAATTTTTTTATTTGCCTATTATTAATATCACTATTTAAAATAATTTCATATATTTTTTCATGGTTATAACTAGGATGAATAATTTTTTGAGCAAAATCACCATCATTAGTAAGTAAAATTAAGCCTTTGCTGTCTTTATCAAGTCGACCAACGGGAAACATTTTTTCCTTTAACCTTACTAATTCCAAAATATTTTTTTCACCTTTAATTTTTTTAACTGTACAAGTATAGCCAACCGGCTTATTTAATAGAATATAAACGTTTTTTTGCGGTTTTATCGGCTTGTTATTGATTGTAACTTTATCAGTTTTTTTAATTTGATCAGTTAGCTTAGCCTGTTTTTGGTTAATTTTAACTTTACCGTCAAGTATTAATTTTTCAGCATTTCGCCTAGAGCAAACTCCGCAAAAAGCTATGTATTTATTTATCCTCATAGTTGTTGTAAATTTAAGAAAATAATGTTAAAATTTACTTAAGCAATGTAGTGAATTTATTTTAATTATACTTCACTAATTTTTGTTTTACAATAATCCTAAAATAAACTTATTATGAAAATTATCGAAGAGTTTAAAAAATTAGGAGGGGAGATTAAGGAAAATGAAGTTTTAGCGCCTTATACAACTTTTAAGATAGGCGGTCCAGCCCGTTATTTTTATAAAGCAAAAAATGATGATGATTTTGTAAAGGCTATAGCTACAGCTAATGAATATAACTTGCCATATTTTGTTTTAGCTGGCGGCAGTAATATATTGGTTTCTGATGATGGATTTAATGGGTTGGCTATAAAAAAGAAAAATGATGTTTTGCCCCGTGAATTTAAAATAGAAGGAGATACGATTATTTGCGATGCCCTTGTTAAACTAAGTGTTTTAGTTGAAGCAACAGCAGAAGCTGGATTAACGGGCTTAGAGTGGGCAGCTGGCATCCCGGGAACAGTTGGCGGGGCCATAAGAGGCAATGCCGGGGCTTATGGCGGACAAATATCTGATATTATTGTAAATACAAAAACGGTTTGCGATTTTAAAGAAGGAGAGGTAAAGAAAATACAGAAAAAAGATTTAGGTTTTGATTATAGAACCAGTATATACAAAAAAAGCCATAAAAAATGTATTATTTTATCGACAGAAATTAAACTAGCAGAAGGGAATAAAGAAAAAATAAGAAAAAAAATTAAAAATGTCTTATATAGAAGACAGTCATCTTCAGTACCTCAATATCCTTGTGCCGGATGCATTTTTAAGAATCCAGTGGTTCAAAACAGTGAACTCTTAGAACAATTCGAGAAAGATAATGGGATAAAGCCCAGAGATAATAAAATTCCTGCTGGCTATCTAATAGATAGGATGGGTCTCAAGGGTAAAAAAATTGGATCAGCGGAAATTAGTGATAAAAATGCTAATTTTATATTAAATACTGGCGGCGCCACGGCTCATCATGTAATTACGCTTATCAGTTATATAAAACAACAGACAAGAGACACTTACGGAATACAGCTTGAGGAGGAAGTGGAATTAATTGGCTTTTAATTTTTATGACAAAAAAGAAGAGGAAAACTTTTTTCGTAAAATTATTTTTTTCTAATTATTTTTTTATTTTAATTTTAATATTACTTTTTGTTTTTAGCGGTATTTTTATACAGAAATACGATGAAAATAAAAATATAGATAATGATCTAGAGGATCTTAAAAGAGAAATCAAAGGCCTAGAAAAAGACAATAAAGACCTGGGGAATTTAATTGAATACTTTAACAGTAATTTTTTTGTAGAAAAAGAAGCTAGGGAAAAATTAGGACTTAAAAAAGAAGGGGAAAAAGTAGTGGTTGTTAATGATGGTAATAATTATGAAAACTATGAAGGAATTATTGCTCCAAGCAATAAAAAAACAGTTAAATATTTGCCATTAATTTGGCGGGATTATTTTTTTGGTAAATCCAGTACTGGCAACTAATCTTATTATCTATAACCAACATCTTGCGTTAATAATTTTGCGCGGGGTAAAAAAATTAATTTTATAAGCGACATAGAGCGAGCGAAATACCAAGTTTAAAGCTTGAATATTTCCGGGTTTCGGAGCTTGTATGCGTATATATGCTATGGCGAATAAAAAACAAGGAAAGCAAAACAAAATAGAAGAAAAAAATAAACAGAAGAAATCTGAAAATCTAGAAAATTTAAGACAATATGTTTTAGACGAAATAGAAGAAAAATCTGCCCGAAAGGGGCTTAATAAAAAAGATTTGCCGGCTGTTAATACTATGATCAGTAAATATAAAAAGAAAAAAGATATCGGCAGTCTAAAATTTACATCATTAAAAAAAGAAATTCATAAAAAGGGTAAATTTAACTTTTTAAACTGGCTTATAAGGTTTTTTGCAATACTTTTTGTTATTTTAATTATTTTTTTTGGAATTATTCTTAGTGGAGTTTACTATTTTAAATGGGATAATATATATATAAACAAAGCTATAGATTATTTACCGCTTCCAGTTGCAAAGGTTGGGGATGATTTTATTCCCTATAAAGACTTCAGGGACATGTCACAGGCTCAGCTTGCAAGTTTAGCTAAGATGGGCGACCCCAGTAAATTAGAAGTTGTAAAAGAAGATGTGAAGACAGATATCTTGGAACGCTTAATCGATAAAAAAATTACGGAAAACATTTCTAAAAATAAAAATATTTTCTTAACAGAAGAAGAAATAAAGGTTTATTATGACATATATGTAGGTGAATCTGGCTCTGAGGAAAATTTAGAAAAAATAGTATTAGAAATGTATGGATGGGATTTAATTAAATTTAAAAATATGGTACTTAAACCATTTATTTTACAAAATAAATTAAATAACTATTTTGTCTGGTCAAAAGAATTTAATACAACTGGTGAACAAAAAGCCTCGGATATTTTATCACAATTAAAAGAAGATAGTTCGGAGGAAAAATTTATTGAACTAGCAAAAAATAGCAGTGAAGATGCTGCTACTGCCAACAGCGGGGGTAATTTAGGCTGGATTGAAAGAGGTAAAATGGTCCAAGAGTTTGATCAGGCTGCTTTTAGCCTAGAGCTTGGGCAAATTAGTGAAATTATTAGAACAATGTATGGCTTCCATATTATAATGGTTGATGAAATTAATGAAGAAGAAGGGAAGATAAAAGTGCGCCATATTTTTATAAAAGCGCGCCATTTAGGTGATGCAATAGCAGAAGAAAAAACCAGAACAAAAATTATTAAATTTTTAAAATAAAAAGAAAAATTCAATATGATTAAAAAAATATTTTTCCTGCCTGCATCGCTACGCAAAGCATTATGGGCAAGTACTATTATTATATTTTCAATTTTTTTATTTTCAAACTTTGCCCTTGCCGCTGAACCAAGTCTTGATATTCAGGTTATAAATATTAATACTGCAACCCTAAAAGCCGGGTACACTATTAATGCTTTTGATGGGGATTTTAGAGTAGGGATATTTCCGGAAGTATTAGCAGAAGAAACAGCTGTAGCCTTAAAAGATTTTTACAGCCCGGAAGATGTTTTGCCTATTCCAGAAAATAAAAAAGCAGTTAGTCATATTTATGAATTTGATATTTATAACAAGGAAGCGTTCAACAACGAAAAACCTTTAGTGATTGAGCTTAAATACGATAGTGATTATGTTGGTTTTAGAAGTATTTATTATTTTGATAAAGGTAGTAATTCATGGGTTTTAATACCATCTTATGATATAACCGGCCAGAAAAAATTAAGAGCCAATTTGCATCTTCCTTATGCTAAACTTATTATATTAGAGGATAAAGGCGCAATGGAGACAGGTACTGCCAGTTGGTATAAATGGAAAAACTGTGATTGTGCTGCTAGTCCAGATTATCCAAAAGGAACCCAGTTAAAAGTAACCAATCTAGACAACGGAAAGAGCGTTGTTGTAACAGTTAACGATTACGGACCGGAAAGGGATAAATTTCCTAATCGAGTAATTGATCTAGATAAAATTGCCTTTGAAAAAATTGCTAATCCAGCATTAGGTCTTTGCACGGTAAGAGTTGAGCCTTATGAAGAAAAAAACGACACAGTAATTACCTTGTCCAGTGAATCAGAGAAAGTTCTTGCTGACGACCAAATTCTAGAAGAAAATAAAGAAGCAACAGATTTGCCATTTGAAACTAATGCAGAATCTATTATTGTAGTTAATCCAAAAAATAGTGATATTTTATACGAAAAAAACAGCGATATAAAAAGATCTGTGGCTAGTTTAACAAAATTAATGACAGCTAAAGTTATTTTAGACTTAAACCCTGATTGGGAAAAAGCTATAAGCTACTCAGCTTACGATGACGATGTTACGGACTATGCTGGAAAATGGGAAATGCCTTATTTAGATTTATCACCAGGAGAAAAGGTAAAAGTTAAAGACTTATTATATGCGTCTTTAACCGGATCAATGAGCAATGCAATTTATACTTTATATAGATCTACTGGATTAATTAGAAGCTCTTTTATAGAGGTAATGAATAGAAAAGCTAAAGAATTAGGCATGCAAGACAGTTATTTTACAGAGCCAAGCGGGCTAGACCACAAAAACATAAGTACAGCCAAAGATATGGCCAAATTAGGAATTAAAATTTTCAATAGCTTTGACATCCTGCAAACAACTACTGTTAAAAAATATACATTTAGCGCCATAAATACTGGCAGAGGTTTTACCGTTAATACAAGAAATAAGCTTCTTTACAGCGATTTGTATATAATTGGAGCAAAAACCGGTTATTTGCACGAAGCTGGTAAATGTCTAATGTTAAAAGCTAAAAATGATGCTGGCGACCAGGTTATTGTGGTAGCCTTAGGTAATTTTTCTAAAAACAAAGACGACTATTTTGCTGAAACAGAAAAATTAGCTAAATGGGGGCTGAATAAGATTAATGCTCAATAAACCCCACACCACTTTGTGCAAATTTTCTGGTTTTTTTAGCTCTGTCCTTACTCTTATTATAAATATTTTTTTACAAAGTGGTGCGGGGTAAATTTTTATTTTTATTTATTTTGTGATAAAATTAATTTATGGGTTTTGAGATGTATATAAAAATTTTCTTAATCTTATTAGCTTGCTTTTTATTCTTAGCCATCTTAGTAATGTTCGGATTTTTTTATGTTGACGCTTTTTAACTTATGATAAAGAAAATTGAGCCGCAACAAATAATTTTCCTTATAATAGCCTTGCTATTTTTGTCTTCAGTTTTTGGGAAGAATATAATTCCTTTAGCAATCTTAGCAATATCCATTCCTTTTATAATTAATAAAGTGAAAAAACATATGGACAATGAAAATGTGATAAATATGCGCCCAGACATTAATGTTAAGGGCTTTAAGAGGGGGGCAGGCTTAATAATAGGCATTATTTTAGCTGTTTTAGTTCTTTCTTTTTCAATCGTCATTGTCCCGGCTGGGGAAACTGGCGTTTACCATTTATTTGGTAAAGTTAAAGATTCAGAATTTAAATCCGGCCTTCATTTTAAAAATCCTTTCGCGCTCATCACCAAAATGAGTATTAGAACCGAGGAATACACTATGACAATAATCCAGGGAGAAGGACAAGTTAAAAACGCAGATGCAATCAGAGCCCTAACCAAAGAAGGTCTTGAGGTAGACCTAGACATCACTGTTTTATACCACTTAGAAGAAGATAAGGCTTCTGATGTCTTTAAAAATGTTGGTTTAAATTATGTAGAAAAAATAATTAGACCAAGTATTAGAAGCGGTATTAGGGAAGTGGTGGCTAACTATGAAGCAAAAGATATTTACTCAGAAAAAAGAGAAGTGGCTGCTGGGGAAATTCTAGAAAGACTTAAAAGAGATATTGATCCAAGGGGAATTGTCGTTGAAGAAGTATTACTGCGAAATGTAAATCTGCCAACTAAACTATCTAATGCTATTCAGGAAAAGCTTACTGCTGAACAAGAATCACAAAGATATGAGTTTGTTCTGCAAAAAGAAGAAAAAGAAGCTGAAAGAAAAAGAATTGAAGCTGCTGGCCAGCGTGATGCCCAAAAAATCATCAATGAAAGTTTAACTTCAAATTATTTGAACTATTTATACATCAGAGAACTTAAAGACAGGGAGGGGACAATCTATGTACCAATTAACCCTTCCACAGGAATGCCGATGTTTAAAGGGCTGTAATTATGGTAAAACTTGAAGGAGTTACAAGAAACTACGGAAAAGACATAGTGGGTGTTGAAGATATTAATCTTCATATTAAACCTAAGGAGTTTGTTTCTATTGTTGGCCAAAGCGGAGCTGGAAAAAGCACCTTGGTCAAGCTTTTGATTGCAGAAGAAAAGCCTGATAAGGGTAAAGTTACTATTGGCGGATGGAATATAACCCATATTAGAAAAAGCAGGGTGCCGGTACTGCGAAGACAAATTGGTGTTGTCTTTCAAGATTTTAAACTACTGCCGCAAAAAACTGTTTTTGAAAATGTTGCTTTTGCAGCAGAAGTTTGCGGTGAGTCATCAAAAAAAATCAACCAAATCGTCCCTCAGGCTCTTAGTATTGTGGATTTAGAAGACAAAGCTGATAGGTACCCTAAGCAGTTATCCGGAGGAGAAAGGCAAAGGGTTGTTATTGCCAGGTCGCTAATTCATAGGCCCAAGCTTTTAATTGCTGATGAACCCACTGGAAACCTAGATTCTATAAATACCCAAGAAATTATTGAATTATTACTTAGAATAAATGATTTTGGAACTACTGTTATTTTGGTTACCCACAACAGAGACACTGTAAACTCTCTTAAAAAGAGAGTCTTAACTATATCCGAAGGCCGTATTGTTAGTGATAAAAAACAAGGTAAATACGTGTTATAAAATGCAAAATTATTGTATTCGCTCCGCTCATAGTTTATTTAGGTATTGTCGCTAAGCGACTCCTTATATTTTGATTTTTTATATTATGTTTTTTAGAATAATAAAATTCGCTTTTCAAAATTTTTATCGAAATTTTTGGCTTGCTTTAGTAACAATAACAATGCTGATTGTTACTTTGTTTTCAATTACTACTTTAATAACTTTAAATATTGTAACTGAACAAGTGGTTAAATCTATCGAAGATAAAATTGATGTTAGTATTTACTTTAAATCAAATGTCGAGGAAGCAGAAATTTTAAAGGCTAAGGTGGAGTTAAGCAACTTAAATGAAGTAGAAAAAGTTACCCTGGTTAATAAAGAAGAAGCATTAATTATCTTTAAAGAAGAACACCAGAATGACTCAACTATTTTATCCTCTGTTGAAGAACTTGACGAAAACCCTTTGCCAAATTTTTTAATAGTTAAAGCCAAAGACCCTGACAGCTATCCTAAAGTTTTAGATATTTTAAATAAAGAAGAATACGATAAAATAATCGAAAGAAAAGATTTTGACGACCATGAAGCAGTTATTAACACAATAACATCTATAAAAAATAAAGTTAAAAAATTGGGATTTATAATAATTGGCATATTTAGTTTTATTGCGGCCCTAATTGTGTTCAATACTGTCCGTATTGCAATTTATACTCATCGGGATGAAATAAAAATAATGAAATTAGTTGGAGCAACTAATTGGTTTATTAGAGCTCCATTTTTATTCGAAGAAGTTTTTTATGCCCTAGTTAGCTCTTTGGCTTTAATTGCGCTATTTTATCCTCTTTTAGGCTTTATTCAACCCCATTTTAACTACTTTTTAGAATATGACTTTGATTTAATTTCTTACTTTAAACAAAACTTTTTTATAATTTTTGGACTTGAATTTTTGGTTATAGTGGCTATTAACACAATATCCTCTTTTATAGCAATGAAAAAATATCTAGAAGTATAAAATTCAGCGGCTCTGTGTCAAACAGCGTGGTAGTTGTTTTGTTGCTTTTTCACTGTCATTCCTGTGAAGGCAGGAATCCAATAAGTAAGTCAAAAAATATACTATAGATTCCCGCCGGAGCTTAAGTTCTTCCATTCACACAATTAGCCCACAAACTAACAACAACGTATCTATTTTTTTTCGGTTAAAAATTCGCCCCGACCCTTGCGTGAAAAGAGCGGGGCGGATTTTTGTTTTTTTGTAGGCTCTATGTCAAACAGTGTGGAGGTTATTTTGTTGTTTTTTTCGCTGTCATCCCCGCGAAGGCGGGGATCCAAGTTCTAAAAACGTTGTAGATTCCCGCCTTCGCGGGAATGACAACCTGATATTGTATAACAAATAAAATAAGGATTATTTAGATATTTTATATTTAGTTGAGAAAGTCCTTTTTTAGGCTAATTTTAGCGTTCAAGAAGAGTTATGCACCACACTAAATATTTTAGAGCCTTTTTGTATTGATTTTATGTAAAAAGTTTATTAATATGATAGTTATTGAATAATAAGCAAAATAATTGGAGGGATCGCATAGCGGTCTAGTGCGCACGCTTGGAAAGCGTGTGTGGGGCAACTCACCGGGAGTTCGAATCTCCCTCCCTCCGCCAATTTACAATTTCAGCATTTTTGGAGATTTCCCGCGCCTGCGGCGCGGTCGTTCCGCCTGCGGGCGGAGCAAAAGGGGCTCTATTTGCAACGATTTGCCACGCTCCGCGTGGCGAAAATGAAACGGCTTGGTTTTGGATTTGGAAGTTCGAACCAATCTTTTTTAGAAAATCCCGAATCCCTTCGGGATTTTCTTGCAAAGCGATAATTTTGGCTTGTTTGCTTGTCTTTATGAAATTTATGGCGAGTTCGAACCGATTATTACTTTTTCGCTCAAAAGAAACGATTTTGTCTTTCAAAACTTGTTTTTGATTGACGAGAATATTTTTCGCTTTTCTGTATTCATCTAAATTCAGCGCGCTTTCAAGATAAGCGTTCATTAGTTTTTCCAACTTCTCGTCAAGTTTTGAAAGTTCCTTTTTCGTCTTTTGAGTGAAAAAGTCCGACGATTTGGTTGATTGGATTTTTTCTTTTTCCAATTCCTTAATCATCCAATCAGACCAATCGTCGGGCAAAGAAACTTTTTTGAGCTCCTCTCTGATTTGAGATGAAATTTTTTCTTCTCTTGTAAATACATTTTGCGAGCAAGCATGTTGTGGATTTTTCTTTGTGCAGTAGTAATAAATATATTCTTTTCCGCTTTTCTGAGTTAATAGAAAATAATAGGACCTAAAAACATTGTTTTATGGCATAATATAGAT
>CAYNJS010000014.1:12340-19587 GCA_964397635.1 uncultured Gammaproteobacteria bacterium | reverse complement strand
AACTCCGTATAACAGCGGATATCCAAAATTTCTTTACGCAAACCCTTCGGGATTTGCTTCAAGAAACTTCGGATCATCCGCGCGCGTTATACGCAATAATAAAAAGCCTCTTTAAATATAATAAAAAATTAATAATTTTGGCAATTTATTTTTTGCGCAGGTCGATATAACTTGATATAAAAATATTATTAATTAACAAAAAAATTATGGAAGAACAATATCAACCATCACAGGGGGAAATTAGCAAAGAAGAGACAATGACTGATGAACAAAAAGAATCAACTGAGTTAACAGAAAAAATAAAAAAAGAAATTTCAGAACTGGAAAATTTAAAAAATCGTGGAACCATAGATGTCGGCCCAATCAACGAAACACTTGGGGAAAACTACGAAGAGTTTATGGAACTAGCAAGAAAAGACGAAAACGATAGAACACCTGAAGAAAATGATATGATTAAAGAATTCGATAGAATGCTTGCAGATACATACAGACAGGCAATACGTGAAAATAATGCTAAGTATGATGAACGAATCAAAGAACTTAAAGAACAGCTTGAAGAAATTTAAAAAATTCGTGTATCTAATAATTATAAAAAGTTTTTATCTTAATAGAGATGAAAACTTCGGATACACGCAAAACGTTATACAAAATTTGCTGCTACCGTTCGCTATCGCTCACGGCCCAATCGAATTTTGACTAACTTGCGCGGAGGTATCCGCGCAAGTTAGTCAAAATCGCTCCGCTCCATTGCGAATAATTAAAAGTTTTTTAAATTTTCTTCGAAAATTTATTATTTGGGGCAATTTTTAAATTTTTATTTACCTATGAAAAACATTTTATTTTTAATAACTATAATTTCCTGTTTAACACTAACAGCTTGCTCCACTACACTTCAAACCGAAGTAAAAAAAGAAATACCCGTTAATAACGAAATTACCGACCCATTCTATCTGAATACGACTATAAATAAAAACAGTTTAATAGTTGACGATGCAAAATCAAAATTAAACGGGCTGACTATTGTTTATGTAGAAGCAGAAAATATTAAAGATGTCGAAAAATTTAAAATTCAAATTATTCCTTGTAAAGATATGCCTTTGGCTACACCGGACACCACAGAAAGAATTTCTGATTGCTTTAAGGTTGAAAGCGGTACAAAAGAAGAAATTCTTGTTATATACCCAGACAATCTGTTCACTAATTACAAACAAGATATTAAAAATCGCAATATCAAGTTGTGGCATTACGTTGATTCTAGGTACGCCACAGATGTTCCTGAACCAGGCATGTGGACTGGTAGCACTTTGAGCGACAATAATAATATGAAAATGGTATTGGATCCGACTTCATATTTTGGCGGTTATTACTTTATAGGGAAAAGTTTAGATAATAAAAAAATAAAAATTTAAAAATATCGCAAAACAAAAATTTTTAATTACATCATCTAACAGCGTGTATGAAGTTATGGCTTTTATACAAAAACCTCCACTCAAATCCCGCTTAGCGGGACTTCTCATAAACACAAACATAATTCATATGAAAAATAAAATAAAAAAACAACTAGAAGAAATTAGGCCAATGTTACAGTCCCATGGTGGAGATGTAGAATTTGTTGATTTTGATGAAAAAACCGGAACCGTTAAAGTACGGTTAGTTGGTATGTGTTCAGGTTGTCCCATGGCCGGAGAAACCTTAAAATATGGAATAGAGGAGATACTAAAAAAAGAAATTAAAGGGGTTAAAAAAGTAGTTGCGGTTTAAGTAATTTTAATATTGTATTTAAATAAAAACTACCAGCTTATTTATTGCTGGTAGTTTTTTTATTATCCAAACTGACTATTTAATTATTACTAGTTACGGATTACAAGTTACAAGTTATTTTTTCATGTCTTTTTATTTCTATTCAAATGGATTCCTTATAGATTCAAGATTTGGGAAGGGAAGATTTTGCTTATCCTCCACATTATTTTTTATCTTATCAAACTTTTCAACATCAACTGTTTCAAGGGACACTCTGTTTTGTAGTTCATAAATATCACTTATTTGCACAAAAGAGCGATAAAAACTATTATACAAAAACAAAGAAAAAGAAATTAAAATAGCTAAAAATATAATAATAGCTAATAAATAGACAAATTTAATAACATTAATTTTAAACTTAAATTTAATTTTTTTAATTTTTTTCATACTTCTCTTCTATAAACAGTAGCCTTTATAGTAAAATTTAATTGAGTAGACATTATCTCCGGCTCTTCATCAATATTTATCATTGACGATGGTTTAATTATATTACCAACACTAGCGCTACTACCACCGATTTTACCAAATGACAATGAATTAATATTTACATAATAAGAGCCCCTCTCTAAAAAAGCTAAATAATTAAGCAATGAATAATAATCTCCCTTCAATTTTATGGTTACAGGCATCTCTTTGTCTGCATCCTTATTTTTCTTTTTAGAAGCCTTAGTAGCTTCGTCTATATTAATAGACTGATCCAAATTAAGCTTCCGAGCAACTTCCTCCAGTTCTTTGATAAAAGCAACTTCCTCATTTCTTAAAACAAAAGAATTTTTTATTTCATTTGATTTTTTAACTTCATTCAAATTATTTATATTTTTCTCAATACTTTGGCCCTCTGATGACCTAAGTTCTAAATTTTCTATTTCTGCGCCTATCTCTTGAGCTATTGTTTTTATGTTGGAAATTGATGGTAAAATAGCAAAAAACAACATACCAGCAAGAGCAGCCGTTGATATTGATAAAAATATTATATTTTTTTTGTTACTAGCGTCCATAAAATATTTAACTTGCAGCAAACTTATCTAGATGAATAATTGTAGAAAATTCAAATTCAACATTTTTTTGCTTTAAAAGGCTATTAATTGGCAATTCGAATCTCTCTATAAAATCCTGAGCATCTAGAAGTTCTTTGAAATTTAAAAGATCTTCTCTGTTTTCTGAAATTCCTGACATTTCTAAAATAAATTCTTTTTTATCTAAGTCTTTTTTAATGGTAAAATTAGAAAGTTGCACTTTTTCTAGTACCAAATTACCTACATATATAATTATATCTGAAAAATTTTTATGCTCTTCTTGTATTCCTGATAAATAGGTTAATTCTTTATTATATTTTCTAATCTCACTATTTAAGCCCTTATTACTCTCCATTAGGGTCGTGTTTTGCTCTTGAATGTACCCAACATCATTTTCTAAAAGAAAACTAGCTCCGACCAAAATAGCCGAGATTAAACCAATATGAATAAGCGAGGTTGTGATAATTTTTTTAACTATATTATAACCCTTTTTAACATATAGTTGCTTCTTTTCTTGTGATGGTAATAAATCTAATATAATCATATAAATCTAGAATAATCCACCCAAAGCCATCCCAATGGCTCCAGTAAATTTTAATGCTTTTTTACTGTCCAATAGATTATTGGTCTCAGTTATATTTATTAATGGATTGCCAATTACCGCTTCAATCTTTATCCTCTTAGACAACAACGCATCTAAATCTCTTAAATTAGATCCTTCTCCGCATAATATTATTTTATCAATTGGCTTTTCATCAGGAAAATTATTTTGATGATAAGTTGCAACTTGATCTATTTTATCTGATATTTCGTCCAAATAGGGGGCCAAAACCTTTTTTAGAGCCCCATGACACTTCTTATCATTAACTCCACATACGAGTCGGGCTTTTTTAGTTTGATTCTTTGATAATTTTAATTTATCCTGAAGAACCTCATCTATAATAGAATTATTAAAGGGAATAGAAACTGTTAGTTCGATAGAGTCGTTGTTTCCTAGGATAATTGTTGAATTTTTATCTCCAATGTTAACAACAACTTTATTATTTGTGTTTTTTAAGCTTGTAATTGATCTTATAGTAGAAGCGGTTTTAATATCTATTTTTGACAACAAGGTTTCACAACATTTAAAAGCAGAAGTATAGTTATCAACCATTGTCTTTGGCGCAGCTGATAACAACACCTTATTATTGCCTGTTAATTGCCAGTCAAAATAAATATCATTCAAAGAAAGGGGGATACGCTCCTTAATTTCATTAACCATTGTTTCTGGCAGTGGCTTTTTTTTATCGCTTTTATCGTAATTTTTAATTTCATCATTACTATTCAATAAAACAGTAAACGTATCTTTTTCAGGTAAAGCGCTAATAAAATCTCCTAATATTTTTTTATTCCCATGAATACCTTCAATCAATTTCTTTAAATTTTCAGAAAACTTCTTAGAATCATTTATTGCCCCGTTACTTACTATTTCCGGCGCAATAGCTATTTCATTATATCCTTCTAGAATTATTTTTTTTCCTTTTTTAGACAAAAAAATCAACCTCAAATTTGAGCCTGTTACATCAATTCCTATTGCTGATTTTGAAAAAATATTCAACATAGATCTATTTTAATAAACATTTGAACATGTTTATATGACTTTTCATTCTATTTCTTCCCAAGAGATAAAGGCGTATTCGCCGGTTGTTGGAAAAGAAGGAGGAGGGGAAAACACAAGAGAGCTATTATAATTAATATTTCTTGTCCAAAACCCTGAGTCCGGACAGCACCAATGCAAACCATACCTTTCACTCATAGCAAGACTGCCTGTTATAGTAATGGTGTCTCTTAAATTATAACTTCTAGTTGGTTCATAATAATAATAAAAAGGCCTGTGAAATCTCCCGTTTTGAGCTAAAATAGCCGCTTCAATTTCTAAATTATCTTCGCAATAGTAACCTATTTGAACATTTCGCTGGGCAATAAGGCCTAAGACATCGCTTCCATCACTTGATTCATAAACAATATCATTGACTATTGTTATATTTGTATAATTGCTTGGGTTTTCCGGAAACCTGCCTGAGGCTACGGTAACTCTTCCGTTGACAATACCGTCAACCCATGCATCGGCTTCTACAAAAATTAGTCCGTTATTCGGGATAACATTACCTGCGCTTAAGAGGGTTTCCTCGTCTATATCATAAGAAGTATTTTTCCACCCCTCAGAACCCTCATATATCCAGCCATTAGGCATTAATTTATCAACTTCATAAACATCAAAAGTTCCATTAACATTAAAATGAATTCTATAACCCCTTGAATCGAATGGCAGATAGAAACCGTCGGACTGGGCATCGGCTTTCATTTGGGCTAAATCAGCAGTTATTCCAGTAAAATCTACAGCCGGAACAGGATAGCTTGTTCCGCTTAAAAATACTGCGTTTGGATCGGCTTCTGATGTCCAAACACCTGGACGCTCACAAGGGTCGCTATACCCTGTGTCAGGGTCATCATAGCACGAAACAGAGCTTGAGACAAGATTATGAGCAATCCCATCAAATCGTATTCCCCCGTTAGAATGAAGCGGGCCATAAATTTCGGTTCCAATACCAAATCTAACATTAGAATTGACCACCACGGAAAACGTAGCAAATGAAGGTATTCCATATCTTACTTCAACGGACCTTTTAATATTAGGGAAATCATTTGTCCAACCGGTTGATTTTATAGTTGTTATAGTTGATCCTGTTTCTGGCTCTGTTATTTCCAAACTAAATACCCCTTCTAAGGTTCCGTCAGGAGAAATATAATTGTGTTCATAAGGACCATTTGGCGGCGTTCCGTCAGGATCGCTGCCTGTTCCATCAAAAAAATCCCCTTCATTATGAGCTAAGTGCCATCTATAATAATTAACACCCGCCTCAGCAATATGAATAGCTTGGGCTTCAGAAGTATTTCGCTTGTAGAGTTTTTGCTCTTGAATTCCAAGTGTTATTAAGCCGCCAGCTAAGGTAAGAAAAACAACAATAGTAGCCAGAGAAACAACTAAAATAGTCCCTTGATTATTTTTTTTTAATTTTGTGATAAAAAACATTTATATTGAATATATGAAAAAATTTAGTCAAAAATTTTGATTTTTTTACAGATTATCTTTCAAATTTCTTATATGTGAATCCATTTCAACATAAAAATCATTAGGCGCCACCGTCGGAGTTACATTAATTTTTAAAGAAATATGTATTAATCTTATATACGCTTTATCAGTTACAGGGTTGGCAATTATATTGTTATCAGTATCATAATAGGTAAATATAGGTTCACCTTGATTATTCATAAATTCAGCCAATTCTTCAACTATTTCGTTGCCGCTTAAATATTCTACTGGATTACCGGTAGGATTTATAATCCCTCTTTTTAAAACAGTTCCATCTAAAAAATATCGTATTTTTTCTACACTATTATCTTTATCTATATCACTATAAAAACTTAGGGTTTGATCTTCAACAACATCAATCATATAGTCTCCGCGTTCGCTATTAGTAACCTCTCTTACTTCACGCACCATTTTTTGAGCCACTTTTCTAGCATTCTTTATAGCCAATTCCTGCTCTTCACCAAAAAGATTAGCCGTAAATCCACCGATTAAGAATTTTGCTGCCACAAAAATAACCATAGAAGATATGCCCAACACCAATAAAACTTCCATCATAGTAAACCCAGCGCCACCCTTATGCTTTATATTTATTAAACGTTTACTAAGCTTTTTTATCATATTTTTTAAACCTCATTAGGTGATAATTTATAATTTCTAATTTTCAATTTCTATTAAATTCTTAATAGTCCAATTTTCAACAATGCAGAACAAAATATTAAATTAAAAATTGAAAATTTAATGAAAATTAATAATTGATAATTGTAAATTGGCTTGTTTATGGTTCTAAATACAAAATTATTTCTTTAGTTTCACCGGGATTAACATTTATTGGCCTTGGCGGATCATCCATAATAATTGAATAATCCGTATAACCGCTTTGCAGCTCTATATTATAAGAATCCCATTCAATATTAGTTAAATGAACATAACCAAGCGAATCAGTTGTATGATCTTCTTGAAGTTTATAAATAACTGGACTTTCACCAATTTGTTTTAGGCCATTTATAGTAAGAGGGACACCTTGAATAAGGTTAACGCCTCCATATGGCTCTAGCGGGGAGGCATAAATATCATATTCTCCATTACGAGCATCATACCAAGTAGCATAAGCTTCATTGGTGTTTGGGTTAATTGTTAATCTCGGATAACTTTGGCCAGATGATCCGGTATTTATATTAATCCTAGCGTCATCAGTCCAGTATTTACTGCCATCATCATAATATTTTTGAGCATAAATATCTTCATCTCCATTTCTCTCGTCAGTCCAAACAATATAAATATTATTACCTGAATCAATG
>CAYNJS010000014.1:0-12240 GCA_964397635.1 uncultured Gammaproteobacteria bacterium | reverse complement strand
ATTTCTGAGCGTAAACATCCTTATCTCCATTTCTCTCGTCAGTCCAAACAATATAAATATTATTACCTGAATCAATGGCAATTTGAGGAGTATATTGATCAGTTACTCCGCCGTCATTATTAACTTTTATATCATTAATCCATAATTTAGTTCCATCAGTATTATATTTCTGAGCGTAAACATCCTTATCTCCATTTCTCTCGTCAGTCCAAACAATATAGGAAGCGTCATCGGAATTTGTAACAAGGGCAGGGGAATATTGATCTGTAATACCGCCATCGGTATTAACCATTATTTCGCTCCCCCAAACATAGTTTCCGGAAGAGTCAAGTTTGTGGGCATATATATCTAAATTATCATTCCTATTATCCTGCCAAGCTATAGTAGTAGTGGCAACGCCACCCGACTCGGTTAAAGCCAAAGCCGGATTAACCTGATCTTTACTGCCAGCATCGGTGTTTATTTTTTTAGCGCTTCCCCATACATCATTACCGCTGGAATCTGTTTTAACTAAATAAGAGTCTTGATTTCCAACGCTATCATCATTCCAGGCTATATATAGATTTCCGGCTGAATCAGCCTCAATCACCGGATTAACCTGATTATTAGCACTTCCAATTACCTTATCAGTTGCCCAAACATTACTAAATGAAGAATTATATTTTTGGGAATATATTTTAGCTTCTGATCCACCCCTATAATCCTGCCAAACAAAATAAAAGTTTCCACTATTGTCAATTGCTATGTCCGGCTTGGACTGTTCATTGCCCGGGGCATCTGTATTTATTTTCCAATTTTGAGGCAAGGTTCTATTAATAGTTCTAATATCTAAATTAGATAAAATATCAATAGCAAAACTTATCTCGGTTTTTTGATCTTCTGCCACTGTAGCGTGCGGTTTTGTTGGGTTGGGATTTAAGGCAGTTCGCGGCGTTGTAGAGCTTTTACTGTATCCATTTTTTGTCACTGATATTTCGTAAGCTTCTGCAGAAGCTGGGGCGCCATAAAAAACCAACAAACCCTGTTCATTAGTCGTTGCATCCATATTTATTACTGGATTTAAAACATTATTTTCAATATGAATATCGGCTCCTGAAACAGGAAGCCCGCTAGCATTAATAACAGCAATGTAAAGCGTTCCTCCGCCACCATCGGTTTCCAGTCCTCGAGGAGCAACCAATGTAGAAACTGTTACGTTTTTTTTACCAAAAGAATTAACCCAGCTAACTTTAATATTAACTAATTTATAATCCATAGGGATAGTATCTGTTCCTCCAAGGGCAATATCTGTTCCATCAAAATCATCATCTTTATATTGTATTATAGTATTTACCCCATAAGTGCTAATTCCCTGAACAATTGTTTCATTGTCAGGTATTACGCCCTGAACAAAACCGCTGACAGTACCAACATCACTGTAGGATAAGGTTCTAATTCTTTCAAGTTTTTGATTAGCTATTATTGTAGCAGATACTCTTTGTTTGTTGTCTGTTGTAACTTTAATGGAGTAATCAATTAATCTGTAAATGCCTAGAGTTAAAATAGACACAACCATAAGAGTGATTATGACTTCTAATAAGCTAAAGCCATTGGTAGTTGGTAGATTATTATATCTTTTATTTTGTATTGTTTTTTTAAAACACATAAAATTATTAATAGTCTGGTGTGTTAATTGTTAAACCTATATCGCGTCGGTTAATGAGTACATAGGCATAATAACAGCCAGTGCCATTAACGCTACGCCAACACCTAAGAATAAAATTAATACCGGCTCAATAATTGAAGGTAAATTTTTCATTGTTTGATCGATTTCTTCTTCATAAAAACCAGCCATTTCATCCAATACATCATCAAGGCTGCCGGTTTCTTCTCCTACTGTTATAATCTCAGTTACCACTGGCGGAAAAATATCCTGATCTGATTTTAAAGTTTTAGCAATAGAAATACCCTTAGTCACTTTATCGGCTGCCTCCAAAGTGACATTTTTATAAATATCATTACCTAAAATATTAGAGGTGATATTTAAAGTTTTGGTAATAGAAATATCTGTTTTAAGCAACGAACTTAAAGTTCTGGAAAATCTAGCCAGATTAATTTTTTTAATAATTTTTCCAAAAATAGGAAGTTTTAAGAGAAAAAAGTCAAAATAATGCTTACCCTTAGGAGTTCTGATAGTGAAAATAAATCCGCCGATAATGAAAGAAATTATAATTACCAAAAAAATTCCATTGTTTACCACAAAATCACTGGCTCCCATTAAAATTCTAGTTGGCAAAGGCAGGGTAGTGGAGGATTCGGCAAATACATTAGCTAACTTTGGCACAACAAAAACCATCATTAAAATACCAATAATAACCATTGCAAAAAGAACAACAGCCGGATAAATCATTGCTCCGCGGACTTTTGATTTAATCTCGTGATCTTTTTTCATTTGAACAAATAGTTGATTTAAAACCTCTTCTAGCTTACCGCCCGCTTCGCCAGCTTTGATCATACTAACAAAAAGATCACCAAAAATTTTTTGATGCTTTTTAAGGCTGTCAGAAAAGGCATTGCCTTTTTCCACGCTGTTTTTAATGTCAGTTAAAATAGTTTTAAATCTACTATTGCTGCTTTGGATCGAAAGAACGCTAAGGGCGCTGGACAATGATACCCCGGATCGTATCATCACCCTTAAATGCTGAACAAAGAAAATTTTCTCAGTTACTGGAACCTTTTGAAACCTTTCTAAAAATTTATTTATTTTATCAAGTCCCCCCATAAAATTTCTAGTAAAATATTATTTATATCTTAAAGCATCTAAAGCGTCGATTTTACCAGCTCGACGAGCAGGGAAGATGCCGGTTAAAAAACCAATAACCATTCCAAAAGTGATGATTAAAAGTATGAACCAGCTAGGACTATAAAAAATGTCTATTTTTTCACCGCCTAAATTGCTGGCCAGTAAATTTAAACCAAAATTTAACAGTTCCGATATAGTTAATCCTACGGCTACGCCGACAATAGCGCCAAAAAATCCCATAATAGTTGACTCTGTAATAAATAATTTAGCAATGTCTTTATTAGAAGCTCCGATAGATTTCATCACGCCAATTTCTTGAATCCTCTCCAATAAGGTAATGGTCATAGTATTAAACATGCCGATAGCAGAAACAATTAAAGCAATAATGCCAAAAAATGCCAAAATAACTGTAATAGCTTTAAAAACAGTATTGGCCTGTTCAATAGTATCAGATACACCGGATACAGAAAAACCAAGATCCATTATCTGTTGCCTTATATCGTTAATAAATTCACTATTATTTACCTCTATTTTTACCATCGAATAATCACCAAGATCATAACTCTTAAAATTATCCTGATGGACAAAAGCTACGCTCTCTCCGACCCCCTCAACAATTCCAATAATTTCAAATTCTGATTCTATTTTTTTCACCCCCTCCTCATTATCAGGGATGAAAAACGAAAAATTTGCCAGCCTGCCTATAGCGCTTTCTCCAGTTTCTTCAAAAAGCTTAGCCATTGTTTCAGAAATTACAATTTTATCAAGCTGGCTTTCTTTATATAAATCACCCCAAGCAACTTCAACGCCACTTAAGTCAAAATATGACGGTTTTACCGATAGAGCATTAACTTCTCCGGTTAAATTATTAAAATTTACTTGAAAAGACATTTCTTTGACAGGGCTCACTTCTTTTATATTTTCTATTTTTTCAATTTGGTCAATATTTTCTCTATTTAACTGTAATAATTCTGTACCTCCATAAGTAACATCCAAGGTTACAAAAGATTTAGAGGTGGTTATCTCTTCAATTAGAACTTGCCGTAAGCCATATCCTAAAGATACTAAAAATAAAACAGCTCCAATACCAACACCCATGCCCAAAATCGTCAGGAATGTTCTAGATGTTTTAGTTATTAGCGTCCTTGATGATAACGCAATAAAATCTGATAATCTCATAAATTAGAATTTAAAGATTGGAAAAATATTATTATTTAAATCGTAAAAGCATAATTAGTTCCATTTCTTTGGCTAACTTTTTAGCATTTCTTCCATCTAAGCCGACACCGCCTTTTTTAAGTGATTTATCTAAGGTTTTTCTAAGTCGATAACTATCAAGCTTGTTTTGAAGCCTAAGCTCAATAACTTCATCGAATCGTTTTAAGCTTTCTTCATTTTTAATATGGACATTGTATTTTTCCAATAAAAATCTTCGTAAATGCTGAACCTTATCTGATTTTTCTGAAACTTTATATTCTTGCGGCGTTCCCCCGGCTTGTTTATCAATATTTTTAACCTCTTCTAGAACTCCTTCTATTTTTTCCGTTAAATTACCAGCCGTCCTGCTATCTAGTCCGGCTCCGCCCTCATCAAGCGATTGATCAAGGGTTCTCTCAATCATTTTATAATCTCCAGTATGTACATTCATTAAATATTCTTCAACAATCTTCTCGATATTTTTAACTTGCTCACTCGACATCCCAACTAAAACATCTTGAACTAACTGCTTAGCCTTATAAGGAATAAGCATTCCGCCTAATTGAGCTGATGATAGGCCTGAGTAAGTTCGCAGTAATAAATCGAGCTCTTCAGAAATTTCCGGTCTTTTCTTTTCTTCTTCAACTTTAACTGAGCTGGGCCTGATATCTTTGTTTACCTGCTCCCTGACAATTAACCCGTCTTTAATATGAAAAACCCTATTGGCAAAATTTAAATGCCTAGAATCGTGGGTCACTAAAATAATAGTTCTACCTTCTTTTTCATTTAATTCTTTCAAAATATTCAATACCGTATCGGCTGATGCTGAGTCTAAATTACCAACCGGCTCATCTGCAAATAATATTTTTGGATCATTAACCAATGAACGAGCAATCGCTACTCTTTGTTTTTGACCGCCAGACAATTGAGAAGGAAGTTTTTTAGCTTGCCCTGCAATACTAAACCTATCCAGTAAATCTTGAATCCTTTTATTTCTCTTACCAGATGATTCTCCGGTAAAAATTGAAGGCAGCCCAACATTTTTAAAAACATTTAATGAAGGTATTAAATGAAAAGCTTGAAAAATAATTCCAATTTTTTTTCTATGAAAATCAACCATTTTTCTAGATCTTTGATCTAGCTTGGAGAGCTCAAGTCCATCAACAAATACATCCCCCTTGGTAGGCGTTTGTAATCCGGTTAATGCAAAAAGCAGGGTAGACTTACCGCAGCCAGAGGGGCCAAACATTATTACATATTCACCGGTATATATTTTAACATTGGCGTTCTTAAGGGCATGAAGCTCATTAGTCTTGCCTAAATTATAAGTAACGCTTAGATTATTAGTTTCTATAATTGGCTGCTCTTTGCCATTTTTAGCAGAAGGTTGTTTTTTAAGTTTTGTTTTTTTACTAAATAAACTTTCAAAAAATGGAATCTTCTTTTTATCCTCTTCCTCTTTAATTTCTTCCTTAATCTCCTCAATTGTTTTTTCTTTTTTCTTTTGCTTTTTGCCTTGATTAAATAAACTTTTCCAAAAAGGCTTTCCGTCCGCATTGTTACGCGAAGTGTTAGGGGCGGGCTTATCCTTTTTTTCGGGAACCGAGAAATCCCTGCCTTTTCCTGCTACCCTAAGTTTCTCTTTAACAGCTTTTATGCCATCTTTTTTTAACTCGGTTTGTTTTGAGTTTATCTTTGGCAAATCAGCTTTAGAAATTCCTGGTTTTTTATTAGCTAACAAATCGCCCCCTTTTTCCTGGGTCGGTAAATTAACCTTCTTTTTATCAACCTTTTTACCTCTTTCAAAGAAGGAAAACCACATTGATTTTTTCTTTTTATTGTCAACCGGTTTTTTTAGTTCAACTTTTTTAGGGATATGGGCTAGCTTTTTTTCAATTGGTTTCTTGTCTTTTTTATCAACCTTTTTGCCTCCGTCAAAAAGGCCAGACCACATTGATTTTTTCCTTTTAAGATCAACCGGTTTTTTTGTTTCTGGTTTCTCGCCTGCAACGCTGCGCATAGCACTGCCTGCCCGAAGTGATGCATTCGTTTCAGGCGGGCGGGCAGGTTTATCCGGTTCTTTTTTTATTAATTCTGGATGAATTGCCTCTTTTTTCTTTTTAATTAGCAAGCTATCTTTCTTAATGTCGCCGCTTTCTTCGTTTTTTATATTTTTAATAATCGATTTTATTTTATCCTTATGAGGATCATTTTCTTTTTTCTTTGGTGCGCCAAAAAGACCGGACCACATTGATTTTTTATTTTTATTATCAATCGGTTTCTTGTCTCCAGGCTTTTTTTCACCAGACAACAGGCTGGGTTTGCTAAATACGCTTTCTTTTTGAATAAAATTTGGCTTCTTTATATCTATCCTTTCTTTGATCATCTTTTGCTTTTTTTCTATCTTTTTAGAAGAACCCCCAAAAAACCCTCTAGAAGAACCCTTTTCTTTTTTAGAAGTTTTTTGAAATCCTCTGACAGAAGCATCGCTTAAAAAATTAATTCTAATTCCGCCTTTGTTAATCTTTTTTTTGTTTCTATTAAATAACATTTAACTTACAATTTTTTTAATTTTTGCGACAATTTGTGCTGGCGTATAATCTGATTTTACCCAATAATCAAGAAACCCCTTGTCAAGCGCTTCTTGCTTATCGCTATTATTGCTCAAATTAGTAAAAGCTACTACCGGCACTTCTTTGTTTTCCATTCTAATCCTGCTATATAATTCAAAGCCGTCCCAATTAGGCATAACCAAGTCAATAATCATTAAACTTGGCTGCGCGTTAAGCATTAATTTAAATCCATCTTTGCCATTTTTAGCGGTTAAAATATCAAAACCGCTCATACTTATCTTCTTTTTATACATATCAAGCAACATCTCATCATCATCGACTAAAATAATGGTTATTTTTTTTAGTTTTTTCATTGTATTTTATGTAAATTATAACACATTTTTTATAACTTTAAAATTTTATTCCCTAGTTACTCTTAAAACCTCTTCAATCGTAGTAACGCCGTTTTTAGCCTTTATAAATCCGTCTTCAATTATTGACAATATTCCTTGGCTTTTAGCGATTTTATATATTTCTTCAGCTGTAGCATTTCTGGTAATAACATCGGTTATTTCCGGTGTAATTTCTAAAACTTCATAAACTCCCAGGCGGCCAGCATAACCTTCATTGTTACATTTCTTGCAGCCCTTGCCTTTATAAAAGAGAAGGTTTTTAAGATTTTTTTCTGTAATAACTTTTTCTCTTTTTAACACCTCTAAGATTGAATCGATATCTAATTTTTTAGATAGATCATCGATTGTTTCCGGACTTAATTTATAACTAGTTACACATTCCTGGCAAATTTTTCTCACCAGCCTTTGAGCCACAATACAATTTGTCGTAGTGGCGATTAGAAAAGAGGGGATATTCATGTCAGATAGCCTTGGTATAGTTGTAACCGTATCATTTGTATGCAGAGTTGATAGCATTAAGTGGCCTGTCATAGCGGCATGAACGGCAATTTCGGCTGTTTCGTTATCACGAATCTCTCCAACCATAATAATATCAGGGTCCTGACGCAAAAAAGCTCTAAGGCCAGCCGCAAAATTAAAGCCAATCTTTGAATTAACTTGGCTTTGGTTAATCCCAGGCATTCGATATTCAATTGGATCTTCGATTGTAGAAATATTTACAGACGGTTTATTCAAAATATTTAAAATTGAATATAAAGTAGTGGTTTTGCCCGAACCAGTTGGCCCAGTTACCAAAATCATTCCATGCGGTTTAGTGAAATTTCTTTTTAATATATCAACTGCCCTTTTATGAAAACCTAATTTTTCTATTGTTAAAATTTGTGATTTTTCATCAAGCAACCTCATTACAATTTTTTCCCCGTCAAAAACTGGAATTATAGAAACACGAAAAGACACCTGATATTCAGGTGTTTGAATTTTAAACCTCCCATCCTGGGGTAGGCGGTGTTCATCTAATTTTAAATTGGCTAGAACCTTAATACGAGCCACAATACCAAGCTGGCTGTTTTTAGGCAGGGTCATTACTTTTCTCATCACACCATCAATACGATACCTTACAATCAACTCTTTTTCCTCTGGTTCAATATGAATATCAGAAGCTTTTTCAAAGATTGCATATTCCAGCAAAGTATCCACAATCCTAACAATTGGCAAATCTTCAGCTAATTCTTTTAAGTTTTCTTTTTTTCCACTCTTCCCCCCTCCCTCTGACTCAACGGAAATTTGGGTTATATCTTTAAACTCGGTTTTCAGCCCTTTATGATACTGTTTCAGGGCTTCTTTAATGCTTTCCGGGGTAGTTATATAGATCTTAACGTTTCCTCCAATTTTCTTTTTTATAAATTCTATTATCTGGAGATTCTGAGGCTTGGTAGTAGCAATCTTATAATCATTAGCAGCTTTATCAAAAGCAACAATTCTATGAACCTGGGAAACTGTCTCTGGTATTAAATTTAAAATATCTTTCCGGATAACTTGATTTTTCAAATCTACAAAAGGCAACTTATAATAATTGGCCACTCCTTGATACAATGATTCATCGGTTATGATTTTATTGTCTTGAAGATATTTTATAATATCAAGAGAGTTTTTTTTAGCCTCTTCTTTAAATTCAGCGAATTTTTTTTCATCAACTATCTTGTTGCCAATTAATATTTTTTTAAGCAATGCCTCCTGCATGTTTTTGTTTTTATGTATGAAAATTTATTAGATCAAAAAAAACCTAAAGATCGTTGTAGGAACTGATATTTTTTATTAAGATTTTTTCTACTTGCTATATAAAAATTATAGCATAAAAAAAATATTTTGGTAATAGTAGATATTACAATGTCAAGACCACTGTCAAGACCACTTGTCAATATCAAATTTTTTAAGTAATATGTAGACATAGTTAAGAAAGAATAAATTATTTCAAATGATATTAATTAAAAAATTTCTTAGTTTTTTTATAAAAGATAAAACAATTTTATTTAGCTTTATTGCCAGTCTTTTTGTTAATGCGGCTATTTGGATAAATCTATTTAGAATTCAAAAAGTTGACGGATTAATTCCATTGCACTACAACATCTATTTAGGGATTGATTATATGGGCGCTTGGTATAAGTTATTCACTATTCCCGCAATAGGTTTAACTATTTTGGCATTAAATTTAGCTTTATCTGTTTTTATTTATTTTAAAGATAAGCTTATTGCTCATATTCTACTTTTTTCGGCTTTATTTGCGCAAATTATCCTGTTTTTATCAAGTCTTAGTATAGTTTGGATAAATATATAAAGGTGCAAAATGCAAAATTATTGTATTCGCTCCGCTCATAATTTATTTAAATATCGTTCCGGCTCTGCCGGAACTCCTTAATTTTGATTTTTTAATTATGTGTGTTGCCCTAGTTCATGATATGTTAACTCAATATGGGGGAGGGGAAAAAGTATTAAAGGCACTGGCAGAAAAATATCCAGATGCCCCAATTTTTACTTTGATTTATGATGAAAAAAAATTGGGACATATTTTCCCTAAAGAAAGAATAAACACTTCTTTTTTACAAAAAATGCCAATGGCTAAGGAGAAATACAAATGGTATTTGCCATTAATGCCTTATGCCATTGAACATCTTGATTTAAGTGATTTTGACTTAATTATTTCGTCTTCAAGCGCTTTTGCCAAAGGAATTATTACAAACCCTGAGTCTGTTCATATCTGCTATTGCCATACCCCAACAAGATATTTGTGGATAGATAGCCAAAAATATATTAAAAATCTTAGATATAACGAAGCTGTCAAAAAAATTATTTCGCTTTTCTTAACCAGGCTTAGGCTATGGGACATGCTTTCAGTTAACAGGGTAGATAAATTTATTGCTAATTCCGGTAATGTAAAATCCAGAATTAAAAAATATTATGGAAGAGACAGTGAAGTAATTTACCCGCCAGTAGAAACTAATAATTTTTCTATAGCAAAAGAAAAAGGTAATTACTTTTTAGCAGGCGGCAGGCTAGTTCCTTATAAAAAATTTGATCTAATAATAAAAGCTTTTAACAAGCTAGATATTCCCTTAAAAATATTTGGAATAGGCTTAGAAATGGAAAATTTGATGAAAAAAGCTAATAAAAACATCGAATTTTTAGGTTTTATCACTGAAAAAGAGAAGCAAAAGCTTTACTCCGAAGCTCTAGCCTTTATTAACCCCCAAGAAGAGGATTTTGGGATAACTTTAGTAGAATCTATGGCCTCTGGAACCCCGGTAATTGCATATCATAGAGGGGGCAGCAAGGAAGCATTAAAAGAGCATATTGCCGGTGAATTTTTTTATGAGCAAACCTGGGAATCATTAGCTGAAAAAATAGTTAATTTTGACAAAAATAAATACAACAGCGAATTAATTAAACAGGAGGCAGAAAAATTCAATGTAGAAGAATTTAAAAGGAGAATTGGAGAAGCCGTATGCAATACCTAACTAAGAAAAGTTTAATAATTACGTTTTTAGCTGTTATTTTTTTATAGTTTTTTTATGTCTTAGCTGGGAAATAGGCGGAGATGGATATGGTTGCTATTCTTATTTGCGCTCAGCCTACTTTAATCATAACCTTGATTTTTACAACGAAATGAAACAGTACGATGATCTGTATAGAACTATAACGTTAGAGGGTAGATTAACAATAAATACCCCAATTAGTATAGAAGAAATTTGCAAGGCACCAATAAAATTACTTATCCACAGAATTATTGAAAAGGTGGTTGACAAAAAAGGATTTTTAGGTTATATTGCCTTAGTTAAAATAAAAATCGTAATTTACAACTAAATACAAACTTAACGAGGAGAGAAAATGGAGATAGCTATAGGTTATTCAGGGATTGCGCATGGAAATATGGGTCTTAGTTTTGGGAACGAAAAAGAGGTTATAGCCAATAGAGAGGGTTATTTAAATTTTATGGGTATGCCTTTTACACAAACCGCTTTTATGAACCCGCAACACGGCGATGTTATCAAGGTAGTTACTAAAGAAAATCTCAAAAAAATGTCGCTAGAAGGATTTAAATGCGATGGATTATTTACTACTGATAAAGATATAGCCTTGGCTTTTCCGCCGGCAGATTGTTTGGCAATATATTTTTATAACAAAAATTTTTCAGCGATTATTCATGTTGGAAAGGATGGTTTTATAAAAGATATTGTTCAAAAATCTATAGCTATATTTATAATCAGAAGATTAATCAGCCCTAAGGATAAAGTTAAAGTTGTAATAGGTCCTTATATTAAGGAATGTTGTTATGTCTTTCCAACAAATCCACATTATTTTACAAAATGGGCTCAAAAACTTTATAAACATTTAAACTTTTCTATCGAGGATAATTTTTGTATCGATTTAGGTGATGCTGTTAAAAACCTTCTTTCTGGAAAAATTTATTCGAGTTTAATTGATGGAAAAATTGCTGTAATTAATCAGTGTACTTGTTGCACAAATGACCACAGAGACAAGTCTGTGTATTATTCTCATGTAAAAAGCAATGATAAAAAAAGGTTTCCGGGTCTTCATCCAGAGGGCAGAAACTTAGCAGTAATTGCTAGAAACTAGGAGGCTAAGGATGGCTTTATTAAGTACAGGTTGCGGTGAAAGGATTGATGGATATTGTGACGAATTAAGGGAGGCTGAATAATGCCTAGAAAAGAACCTAAAAATAAAGATTCCAAAGAATGGAGAGAATGGAAGGCAGGGCAAACTTTTAGCGCTTTAAGCGCCACGGGAATATATTCACCCAGAATAACAGTTGAAGATTTAACCGTACTTATGTACCATATAAATGATCTTGTAAAACAAAAGCGAGGTGGATAATGTGGCGACTAATTTGTCGAGTTAAAGAAAGCGGTCATAATGGCCAAAACGAAACAGACGAATCTTATGATAAAAGTTTTCAGCTTAATATTCAGGATCTAAAAGATTATAATTTGGCTCATAAAAAGGCCGTAGAAAAATTTAAAAAAGAAAAAAAGAAAGATAACCGGCTTTTTAATCCCAGGGTTGCTTGGGTGGAATATATTATGGATTTAACCTAGAGGGGGGGGGTATTTTACTAAGTATTTTTATTTTAATACGCCAGCGGCACATAAGTCGCTGGCTTTTTTTGCGCATTTTGCGCATAACTTCTCGGCTCTGTGTCAAATAGAATGTTACAGCCACTTTCTCTGTTAGGAAAAAGTTAAAATGGGACAGTTAAAAGTTAAAATGGGACTTTTGTAAA
>CAYNJS010000013.1:0-20765 GCA_964397635.1 uncultured Gammaproteobacteria bacterium | reverse complement strand
AAGGCTTGTCTGGTTTCAAGATATTCTTCGTCTCTAAATTTTTCTTTGGCAATAACCATTAAAATTTTTTTGGCCATATATTTTATAATGTCATTCTGGAATTTTTGAAAAAAATATCCGGAATCTATTTTTACCTGAGATTCCCGCCTCCCTGCCCGCAGTGCTACAACGTTGCAGGCGGGCGCGGGAATGACATAGGAGAAAGACGGGAATGACATGAAGTAGATCCTTCTCTTCACTCAGGGTGACATAATTTAATAATTATGTCATTTTAAATATTTATTTGAATTTTGAATATGTTCTTCATAAGTTACAGAGAATACTGTTTCTCCATTTGGCTTAGAAAGAAAATATACATAATCTGTAAACTCCGGGTAAATCGCTGCCTCAATTGCCTGAAAGCCTGGATTAGAAATAGGTCCCAATGGAAGACCTCTATTAATGTAAGTGTTATACGGTGAATCAATTCTGGTATCTTCATAACTATACCTAACTTTGTCTTCCCCTAAAATATAACCAATAGTCGCACAAGATTCAAGAGGTTGACCATACTTGATTCTATCCCAGAAAATTCCAGAAACTATTTTCATGTCTTTAGTGCTTCTTACTTCTTTTTCAATAACACTTGCCATAGTTATAATTTCATACAAAGTTTTTCCTTGGTCTAAAATATCCTCAACCATTTTCTCGGTTATTTTTTTATCAAAGTTTTTGAGCATCTTTGTTATTATATATTCAGCCTCTGAATCATTATAAATTCTGTAAGTATCAGGAAATAAAAATCCTTCTAAATTTTTACCTTTAGGGATAGATGCTAGAAATGGAAAATCTTTTTCAAAACTTTCAACATCCTGAACTGCGCTTAGAAAAAATTTTTTCTCTACAATATTTTCCCTCTCTAAATAATCAGCCATTTCCCTGGCGTCCCAACCCTCAATAAATTTTACTTCTGCTTCCTCTCCGCTTTTTTGCCCTTTAATTAAAACTTTTGTCAGTTCCTTGACGTTTAAAGGTTTACTAAAAAAATACCCCCCGGCCTTAATCGCCCCCTCTTTTCCAAATAGCCAAAGATAGGTTTCAAAAGCAAACTTATCACAAACAACGCCTTCATTAAATAATTTTTGGCTTATTTCATTTACCCCTAGCCCGGGATCAATAGTTAAACTTTCACTGCCATTGCCACATGGTTTTTTAATAGCGCCAACAAAATAAAAAGCTGATACAATTGGTATCAAAATTATTACAACAACTACTGTTAAAAATATTTTTTTCTTCATAAAACTAAAATCCCTATTGTTCTCCCTTTATTAAAGGGAGAAACTTACTTTCAAAATTTATATTATTTTTTATGACTCCCTCTTTTTTAAAGAGGGGTAAGGGGAGATTTTTAAGTCAACAAAATTTTATTCGCTTCCTACTAAGGGCACAAAAGTAAATCCAGGATGTTTCTTTTCGTAAAAAGTATTATCCGGTTTTTTAATAAATAAACTCACTCCTCCTTTGTATGGTATAACCAATCTCCCCTTAACTCTTAATTGTTTTTTTAGCTCCCCTGGAACACTATCTGCCATAGCAGAAACTAAAATTCTATCAAACGGAGCCTCCTCTTTCATCCCCTTGGTTCCATCTCCGCAAAACATTTCTGCAATTCCTTTAGCTATATAATTATATTTCTTAACATTATTCTCGCCAAAATGTTTTAATTCTTTAATATACTCTATTCCATAAACCTTTCCTTTCTCACCAACAATATGACTAAGAAGCGCTGTTGTAAAGCCAGAACCAGTTCCAATATCTAAAACTTTATGTCCTTTTCTTGGCTGAAGTAGCTCTAGCATAAAGGCTACTGTCAAAGGTTGAGAAATTGTTTGGTCAAAGCCAATTGGCAAAGGATAGTTTTCTTCGGACTTATCGCGAAACTCGTCCAGCACAAAATCCTCTCTTTTAATCTGATCAAAAGCATTTATTATGGTTAAAGTTTTTAGAATCCTCTCTTCAATTAATTCATCAACAAGTCCCATATAATTAGCTTTTAGAACTTTATGTCATTCCGGAGTTTTTGAAAAAAATATCCGGAATCTGTTTTTATCTGAGATTCCCGCCTCCGCGGGAATGACATGAAAAAGATCAGGAATGACATTATTTTACGTTTTAAGCGATAGTGTTTCAATTAGAGCCATCGCTGCTTCATAGCCTTTATTGTTTTTATCATCTTTGGCTCTTGCTTCGGCTTGCTCCAAATTATAAGTCGTTGTTACGCCAAAAGTTATTGGTATCCCCTCATCCAAACTAACCCTCATGAATCCTTCTGTTACAGCTTGAGCAACATAATCAAAGTGAGCAGTTTCACCCTTTATAATAGTTCCGATGGTAACGATACCATCAAACTTTTTTTCGCGGGCTACTTTTTGACAAACTATTGGAATTTCGACTGAGCCTGGAACCTGGAAAACCTCGATGTTGTCATCTTGAACTCCGGTTTCCTTAAGTGCTTTAAGAGCACCATCCTTCATAGCATCGGTAATTTTTCCATTAAACCGAGCTTGCACGATTGCTATTCTTTTTCCCTCCCCGTTTAATTTTTCAAAAGTGTTTACTTTCATATTAATTTACCCCCACACTTAATTTATTAATATTTCTTAATTAAGCTGTAGAAGTTGTTATATTTTATTATTTAGTTATATGTTACGCGTTAAATGCTCCAAGTATCTGGCAATCATATCAACTTCCAAATTAACTTTATCACCTTCTTTTAATTTTCCTAAATTTGTTATTTCCAGTGTATGAGTAATAAGGCTTACTTTAAACCAATCCGAACCTGATCCAGATATTGTTAAGCTAACTCCATTAACACTAACTGAACCTTTGTAGGCTAAAAATTTAATTAATCCAGCTGGCGCACTAATAATTAAATTAATATATTCTCCTTCTTTTTCAATATTCTTAATTTTACCAACTCCATCAACATGTCCCATGACAAAATGACCATCAAGCCTGCCTCCTAGCTTCATAGCTTTTTCTAAATTTATTAAACTCTCTTCTTTAGAATCAGAAAATTTTGTTAAATTTAGAGTTTCTGGCATTAACTCTACGACAAAATCACTGTCGGTCATTTCTATCACAGTTAGACAAACCCCGTCACAAGAAATGCTATCACCAATATTAACATCATCTAAAAAATTATCTACTTCAATAGTAAAATAAATTTTTCTCTCTTTATCCTCTATCTTTTTAATTGTTCCTGTTTTTTCTACAATTCCTGTAAACATACCGCTAAAACACCTAACAACTGACATTTGACAAATTATTGAAAAATATCAAAATAATGTTTTAGCATGTTAGGTGTCAATTGTTAATTGTCAAATGTATTAGTAGTATATCACCTCAAAAATCTTTTTCAACTTTTATTGAATTTTAGGGTTTACCCTGTTAAATAATTTTCTCTGAAAAATGCATCTTTGATGCATTTAACGGGGTTGACAAAAGCCTTGTTTTATGCTATAATATAGCTATAGAAATCAAAAAATCGTCTGATTTCTGTAAAAAAAATAAAGTTTTATCCTGAAAGGGTTAAAATCTCCCCTAACCCCTCTTTATTAAAGAGGGGAAAATACAAAAATGAAAAACAAAAATTTATCGCCCCAAAGGGTGATGAAAACTAAACAATTTACGCTTGCCGCAATATTTCTCCTTATTGTAGGAGTTTTTTTATTGCCTAATTCAGCTGCCAAAGCCTCAGATATAACTCCAGAAAATTTAATAAAACTTACCAATGAAGAAAGAGCTAAACATAATTTAGGCCCCCTTTCGTATAACGACCAGTTAAAAGAAGCAGCTACCAATAAAGCTAGTCATTTACTTGCGGGTCAATACTTTGCCCACACCTCTCCTGAAGGAAGAACCTTCTCAGTATGGATTAAGGAAGTTGGCTATAAATTTATTTATGCCGGAGAAAATCTAGCCATGGACTTTATGACAGCTGAAGGCGTGGTAAAAGCCTGGATGAAAAGTGAATCTCATAAAAAAAATATTCTAAATCCATTTTACGACGAAATCGCCATTGCCACCCAGGAGGGTGATTTTGAAGGCAGGCCCACAATAATGGTAGCCCAATTATTTGGCAGACAAACAGAAGTTCAGGAAAAATTAACATTGCTAAACTTTAATGGTATAATTGATAATGATACAAAAGAGATAATGTTCCCATCATTAACTTCCTACAAAGAAGGACAAATTGTATATTTAAATAAAGACAACTCAATTATAAAAACATCATTTGCAACGCTGGGAACTTTATCCCCTCTTAAGGAGGCTATAAAAATCGTTGATAGGCCTGGGATACCAAAAGTAGCCGGGGACACAACAATAAAAGATCCCGTTATACCTAAAGTAATTGTTAAAAATATTTCTATTTACTTTTCGTTGCTGTTGATGTTTTTAACCGCCACCCTATCATCTTATATTGTAAACTTAATATACAAGCATAATTATCCGATGCTTCAAATGTATAAATAACTATGTACTTAGAACTAATAATTATTCCAATTGTCACAATTTTTTTAGGCCAGATGTTAAAACTGTCGACAGATGATCATAGGGGTAATTTTAATATCATAAATATTTTTGGCCGCTACGGCGGGATGCCTTCAACTCATGCAACCTACTTGGCCTCACTGGGAACTTTGCTTGCTTGGGGCTATCAATTTAACTCGGCTATTTTTGCCTTATGGTTTATGCTAGCTGTAATAGTTTTGCGTGATGCAATGGGGCTTCGCCAGGAAGTATCTCGACATACCCTAGCAATTGAAGAAATTGCTAAAAAGACTAACTCCACTACCCCAAAACTTACCCGTCGAGTTGGTCATAGACCTATTGAAGTTATCGCGGGGATTTTATTTGGCGTTTCTGTAACGGTGATAATAAAGTTTATACTTATTCAATATATTTAAAACCATCCCAATCAAACAAAAAACCGCTCCAGATAAGAAGTGGTTTTTTTATTTACCCTAAAAGCTAGTGAAGCTAACGAAGCTAAAAGCTATATTAACGATATCCCTTGCATTTCTTTTGGCTTTTTAATATCCATTATTTTTAAAATTGTTGGCGCGACATCAGCTAATACCCCTGTTGGTCTAAGCATGCCAATGTCATTCTCTACTGGTTTTAAGACACCAACCTTTTTACCATGAAAATCTTTTTTAATCACCAATAAAGGAACTGGGTTACTGGTATGTTCTTTTTCTATTTCTCCGATACGTTCATTTATCATATCTTCAGCATTTCCATGATCAGCTGTTATTAAAACGCAACCATCTTTAATTAATGCAAGTTCTACAATTTCTTTAACAGAAGCATCAACTGCTTGAACAGCTTTTATGGCTGCCTCGATATCCCCAGTATGACCCACCATATCGGCATTAGCAAAATTAATAGCAATAAAATCATATTCTCCTTTCATGATTTCCTCTACCACCCTTTTGGTTAAGATCTTAGCCGACATCTCCGGAACCTTAGCATAACTTGATACTCTGGGTGATGGAATAATAATATTATCTTCACCCGGAAAAGGATCCTCAACCCCACCATTTAAAAAGTAAGTTATATGAGCATATTTTTCGGTTTCTGCAATGTGCAATTGTTTTAATCCTTGATCACTTATAACTCGACCTAAAGAATTAGGTATCCCCTCTCTTTCAAAAGCGATTTTTACTGGTAACTTCTTTTCATATTCAGTCAAGGTAATAAATTCTAAATCTTTTAAGTATTCTCTTTTAAATTTATCAAAAGAAGGCAGGACAAAAGCCTTAGTAATTTCCCTGGCTCTGTCCGGCCTAAAATTAAAAAATATTACCGCGTCATTTTCTTCTATCTTTCCAACTGGATTCTTATCTTTATCTCTAATAACTGTTGGAATAAATTCTTCATCATAAACATCTTTATCGTAAGATTTTTTAATTGCTTCTATTGGATCATTGGCATAATTTGAAGACACCCCTTCGGCCATTGCTCTATAGGCTTTTTCTACTCTTTCCCAATGATTATCTCTATCCATTGCATAATATCGTCCAGATAAAGTAGCTATCTTCCCGATCCCAAGACTTTCCATTTTATTATTAAGCCTGGAAATAAAATTTACTCCCTCGCTATATTTAGTATCTCTTCCATCTAAAAATGCATGGATAAATACATCTTTTATACCTTGATCCCTAGTCATCTCAAGCAATCCATAAAGATGGCCTAGATAACTATGCACACCTCCGTCTGAAGTAAGGCCAACAAAATGAAGTTTTGAATTATTGGCTTTGACATGATTAAAGGCGTCTAATATCGCCGGATTTTTTTGGATGCTTCTGTCCTCTATAGCCTTAGTTATTTTCATTAAATTTTGATAAACAATTCGTCCAGCGCCAATATTAAGATGTCCCACCTCCGAGTTGCCCATCTCCCCCCAACTTACGCCAACTGCTTCCCCTGAAGCCTGAATTAGAGTTGTTGGAAAATTTTGGGTTAAATAGTTAAAATATTTAGGATTAGCACCGGTTATAGCATTGCCAGAAGAAGGAGCAGCTATCCCCCATCCATCTAAAATCATCAATATTGTAGGTTTTGGAGCCATATGTAAAATTATTTTTTAATTAAAGATTTTCCTGTCATTTCAGAAGGTTTTTCTTTCCCTAAAATATCTAAAATTGTTGGCGCAATGTCGCCTAAAACACCTTTTTTAAGTTTAATATTTTTTACCCTTTTATTTATAAAAATAAAAGGAACTGGATTCTTTGTGTGAGCTGTCTCAACCTCGCCTGACTTTAAATCTATCATTTTTTCTATATTCCCATGATCAGCTGTAATAAGTAGCGTGCCATTTGATTTTAACACTTGCTCGACCACTTGTCCAACGGCTTTATCGGTTGCTTCAACTGTTTTAATTCCAGCCTCTAAATTACCGGTATGACCTATCATATCCGGGTTAGCAAAATTACACACAATTACGTCGTATTTATCTTTTTTAAGAAATGAATTTAATTTTTTTGTTAAATCAAAAACTCTCATCTCTGGTTTCTCATCGTAACTATCTACATCAAGGGACGGTAGGTTCATCCATTCCCCTCCATCAATTGCCTTATCATAACCGCCATTAAAAAAATATGTAACATGGGCATACTTTTCGCTTTCCGCTAAATAAAGCTGACGAAAGCCGTTTAAGGCAAATGGCAAAGTTCCCTTAAGATCCCTGCTTGGAAAAGCTGTTTTTATTCCTGATAGATCCGGACCAAAATCTGTCATTGCCACAAAAAAAATATTTTTTAATACTTTTTTTCTTTTAAACCCAACAAATTTATCTTGAACAAAGGGTTTAGCTAGTTGTCTGGCCCTATCTGACCTTAAGTTAAAATATATAATACCATCGTTGTCATCAATCGTAGCTACTGGATGGGCTTTTTTATTTTTTTTTATAATAACACTTGGCTTTATAAACTCATCACTTTCGCCCCTATCGTAACTGGAAGTAATTGCTTCTGTTGGATTATTAAACCGCAAGCCTTTTCCCTCGGTCAAGGCCTCATAAGCCATTTTTGTTCTAGACCAAACTTTCTTTCTGTCCATTGAGTGAAATCTCCCTATTACAGTTGCTATTTTTTGCTTATCTCTTAAATAAAATTTTATTTTTTCCAGAAGTTTTATTGCTACATGCTGATGACTGTCTCTTCCGTCAGTAAATAAATGAATATAAGTTTCTACTTTATTCAAATAGAGCAAGGTTAATAGGGCTGCTAAATGATCTGGATTAGCATGGGCGCTTTCGCTAGTTGAAAGCAAGCCCATTAAATGAAGTTTGGATTTGTTTTTTTTTACATGATCAATAACCTGCCTAAACGCCGGATTATTAAAAAAAGTTCCATCACTAACTGATTTAGCAATGTAAATAGAATCCTGCTCAACAACTCGCCCAGCGCCGATATTAAGATGACCTGCCTCTGAATTACCATCTTGGTTATCAGGCAAACCTACACACTGGCCATGAGCACAAAGCTTTGTATTGGGATGTTTTTTCAAAAGGCTATCAAAAATAGACGTATTGCCCAGAGAAATAGCATTACCCCTATTTGGCCTCGCTAAACCCCAGCCATCAAGTATAAGCAAGACTAAAGGTGTGTTATTTTTTTTATCCATATTTTTACTACTCACTACCAACTACAAACTAATCACTAATTAAGCTCTTCTTCTATTTCCATTAACCTATTATACTTTGCTAAACGTTCCCCCCTGCTTGGAGCTCCTGCTTTAATATAATCAGCTCCTACTGCTACTGCTAGATCAGCAATAAAATCATCAGTTGTTTCCCCACTCCTATGCGATACTATTACTTTATAATTATTCTCTTTTGCTAATTTTACACATTCTATTGTTTCTGTTAATGTTCCCACTTGATTTGGTTTAATTAAAATTGCATTAGCAACATTTTCCTTAATTCCTTTTTGAAGACGCTCGGTACTAGTAACAAAAAGATCGTCTCCGATTAATGTTAAATCTCCACCCAAAAGCTCTGTCATTTCTTTCCAACCATCCCAATCATCCTCCCCTAAACCGTCTTCAATTAAAATAAAGGGATACTTTCTAAGCCACTCATGATAAAGGCCTGTTAAGCTAGAAGATGTAAAAGCGGAACTGTCTAATTTAAAAATATATTTTCTTGTGTTTTGATCATACAAAACCGAAGAGCCAACATCCATACCAAGGCCAATATCAATTCCAGGCTTATAACCAGCTCTAATGGCCGCCGCCATAATCATATCTAATGCCTGAATACTAGAATAAATATCCGGCGCATACCCTCCTTCGTTACCAACATCGGTGTCAAAGCCTCTTTCTTTTAAAACTTTTCCAAGTTCATGAAAAATTTCTGAACCCATTCTTAAATTTTCAGCAAATATATTTTTTTTAGTTGATTTTTTATTGACCGGCACAACCATAAACTCCTGAAAATCTAAATTTGTATCAGCATGCTTTCCTCCGTTAAAAATATTAAACATGGGTATAGGTAGTTTGTAGCTTGTAGTTTGTCCCGCTTGGCGGGATCCCGCCTTCATTGAATTTAAATTTAGGTAGCTGGATAGCTTGTAGGCCTTTCTAATATGTTCATATAAAGGCTTTCCAGACGCAACAGATGCAGCCCTAGCGCAAGCAAGAGATGTCCCTAAAATTGCATTAGCTCCTAATCTCTTTTTATTCTTTGTCTTATCCAGTTTAATTAATTTTTGATCTATTTTTTCTTGCTGTCTCACATCCATTCCTTTTAGCGATCTATTTATTGCTGTGTTAACATTTTTTACAGCTTTTAAAACTCCTTGTCCGCCATATCTTTTTCCTCCATCGCGAAGTTCTAATGCTTCATGGATACCCGTTGAAGCGCCAGATGGAACACTAGCCTTAGCGCTAAGCGAACCCAAATCAACCTTTACCTCAATAATTGGGTTACCCCTGGAATCAAGAATTTCCCTGGCTGTAATTTTTTTAATAGTAAATTTTGACATAATATCTTTATTTAATTTGCAAATATCTCAAAACCAAATCTACCTGCTTTTGGTGCTGGGTTTGCATTTTTCTTTTAAAATACTTAATATTTTATTCCCTAGCTTAGTTGGCGTGCATTCATGTTTTTTTATATATTCACAAGCTCCGCTTTTTCTTACTTCACGCTCATCTTCGGGGCTGCAAAGATAAGAAAAAGCTACTACCGGAATATCTTTTAATTCCGGATCTTTTTTAATTACATCCATTATATGAAAAATATCGCCCTTGGGCATAGCCACGTCCGATATTACTAAGTCTGGCTTATGTTTAAAAATAAGCTTAACACCATCTTTCCCGGAATAAGCAGGAATAATATTAATTTTATCAATAACTGCTTTTGAGGCT
Organism: uncultured Gammaproteobacteria bacterium; assembly: GCA_964397635.1. GTDB lineage: Bacteria > Patescibacteriota > Patescibacteriia > JAACEG01 > JAACEG01 > CAYNJS01. Next base: position 10,847 of record CAYNJS010000013.1, on the reverse strand, counting down.
AATAGCATCTTAGAACATTCTTTGTCGTCTATTAAGACAACTGTTGGTTTTTTATTCATAAAATATATTATTTAATTCCTGGCATTTTTTCTCCAGATAAATAAGCAAGCATTGCTCCGCCACCCGTTGAAACCCAGTCCATATATTCTTGCATTCCAGTTCTACCCAAGACATCAACTGTTTCCCCTCCGCCACAAACTCCATAAGCTCTGCCCCTTGCAACCGAAGCAATTAATCTAGCTAAAACAAGGCTGCCGCCACTAAACTGCCTATACTCAAACATTCCCATCGGACCGTTCCATAAAATTGATTTAGCTTTTCTTATGTGCCTGGCATAATCGGTAATTGTATCTGAGCCAATATCTAAAATTATATCCCTTTTTTTAATATCTTTAACTTTTTTAATTTTCACTTTTACCCCATCTTCAATTTTTTGAGCGACAACAACATCTTTGGGTATGATAATTTTCTTACTTGTTTTAAGCAGCTTCTTTGCTTCACTAATCATTGATTTTTCTATTAGCGACCTTCCGACTTCCAAATTTTTTGCTTTTAAAAAAACATTTGCCATTGCCCCGCCAATTAAAATCGTATCTGCTTTTTTGTTTAATTTATCTATCAATTTTATTTTTGTAGAAAGCTTTGCTCCACCTAATAAAACTACATAGGGTTTTTTGGGACGAGTTTTTAATTTATCTAGATTATCAATCTCTTGTTTTAATAAAATGCCATGATAGCTTGGTAAAAATTTCCTTATTACTGAAACAGAAGCATGATCCCTATGGGACACCCCAAAAGCATCCATCACATAAATATCTCCAAGGCTTGCCAGCCTTTTAGCAAAATTAACATCCCCCCTTTTTTCCTCTTTATAAAATCTAATATTTTCCAGTAAGGCCACCTGGCTATTGCGTAACATATTAACTCTCAAGTTCAGCCTCTTGCCAAAACAATGGGGTATAAATTTAACCTTAACTGGAAGCAATTTATTTAAACTTTTAATAACAATCTTTAGGCTATACCTTGGATCTTTGGCAAAGATAAATTCACAACCTCTGTTTTTTTGTTTTTTCCCGCCACTTTGTTGAATTTTATGTAAGCGGGATCCCGCTTGGGCGGTGATTGTTTTTTTGTTTTTTTGTTTTTCCGGCCTACCAAAATGACTAACTAAAATTACCTTAGCCCCCCTCTTCCTTAAATAATTAATTGTCGGGAGCGCTGAAATTAATTTACTATTATCCGTTATCCTCTTGTTTTTTGTAGGTACGTTAAAATCAACACGAACTACAACTCGTTTGCCTCTTAAGTCTCTTACTCTTTTAATGCTAATAAGTTTCATTTATTTAACAGGGCGAATTTTATAAAATCTTATATATGCCCATGCGCTAAGAGCACAGGGTGATTTATAAGAATAGATTTATTTTAAATGCGGCAAAGAGCAATCAAAGACGGAATTAATCCGATCAATGAAGCATTTCTAATGCATAAATTTTTCTACTTAATACTATTAAATACTCTGGGTTTGGCTTGATTGGTTTTTTCTAAAACTTCTGTTGTTGTTTTAACCTCACAATGGGTACAACCAATAAGTTTAACTGGAGCTTGAGCCACTAAAAGTAACCCAAAATTAAGTACCAAAATTGCCACAAAAAGCATATTTAAACTGGATTCTTTTTTTTGTCTCCAGGAAATATCCTTGTCTGGCTTAATTTTATCGAAAATTTGTTTTACAAAAATTAAAAAAATTAAAAAAATTATTCCAATTCCTATGATGTATGAAAAGAAAATACTTATTTTTAAAAGAGACTCGCCTGTTGTGTGTAACTGACAGCAAGGATCCAAAAAAGTCTTTACTAAAAAATTATAAATACCAACTACCGTAATGATGGCTGCGATATAAATACCAAATTTAAATGCCCTAATATTTCCTTCTTTTAACAAATTTACTCTTCTTAAAAACATAAAAAAATTCAAAATTCAAAACAATATATGGCTTTTGACTTTATATATTTATTTTAAATGCGACAAGACGACATGGTATTAACTTATATAAACTTTTAACTAATGCTATTATACCATATTTTCCGCATCTTAAAAATATCAAACGTCTAAATAATCATAAATATCTCATTTTTTCAGCGCTTCTGGTTTTTTTACTTTCATATAGCTAGTATGTAAAACACTGTGTTCTAATTTTTTATCCTTTTTAAGCCATTTCATAACCTTTATTACTCCATTATTTTGATGAGCTTGACGCACTTTAAGGCCTTTATCTACTTTATAAAGACTTTGCGCCCTTTTCTTCCTATGCATTGGAGTAGTTGGAATTGGCTGGCCCCCTCCGCCAATACACCCTCCAGGACAAGCCATAACCTCAATGTAATCATATTTTTTGGGGTTCACCTTAAGCTCTTCTAAAATTTTCTTAGCGCTTCCCAAGGTATTTACGACTGCTATTTTTAATTTTTTATTGCTCATCAAAACTTCCGCTTTCTTTGTTTCCTGAAGGCCTCTAATCTCTTTAAAATCTATACAACCTGTATTTTTTTTACTTAAAATAGCACAGGCTGTGCGAAGTACCGACTCTGTAACGCCACCGCTTGCTCCGTAGATAGCCCCGGAATATTTACCTAAAGGATTATCAGCTTTTTCTGGTTTTATTTTAGCTAAATCCAATTTCTCTTTGTATAAAATATAACCAAATTCTCTGGTTGTCAAAACATGGTCAACAGGAAATAACCCCTGAACCTTTAATTCTTTTCTTTTTGCTTCAAACTTTTTTGAAGTACAAGGCATTATCGAAACTACTATAACATCTTTTGGATCTAATTTCATCTTCTTTGCCCAATAAGTTTTTACTGCTCCGCCTAAATGAATTTGCGGAGAACGAGCTGTCGTTAAGTTTGGAATAAATTCCGGGTAATAAAACTCTACAAATCTAACCCAAGATGGACAACAAGCACTAAACATTGGTAAAATACCCTTTTTGTCTTTTAGTCTTTTAACCAACTCAGCTGCCTTAGTAACTGTTGTTATATCTGCCCCAAAATTAGTATCAAAAACATAATCAAATCCAAGCCTTCGAAGTGATGCCCTAAGCTGACCGGTAACAACTTTTCCGTAAGGCAATTTAAATATCTCCCCAATTGAAGACCTGACTGATGGGGTAATTTGCGCTACAACAATTTTACCTTTTTTATTTTTTAATAAATCTTCTATTTTTTGGTAATGCAATTGCTCCTGAGCTGAAGTAACCGGACAATGAACAGCACACTGGCCGCAATAAACACAATCATGCTTCCCGTCGGTTATCGGAGCAACTTCAATTTTGTGCCCTCGACTTTTCAGCTTTAAAAAACCAACCTCTTGGCTTTGGCACATATCAATACAGTTACGACAATCAATGCACTGTGTTCCGTCGATTTCTATGGCTGGACCAAATTTATAAACTTTTCTTTTCTTCTTCCTATCAGGAAACCTGGTAATTTTTAATTTATATTCTGTTGCATATTCTAAAAGCTTACAATTTGGCCTCAGCGGACAAGTTGGGCATTTTTCAATGTGTTCTGAAAAAATAAACTCTAGGTTAATTTTTCTGGCTCTTTTAACTTTGGGCGAATCGGTTTTTATTTCCATTCCTTCGTAAGCTTTTGTTGAGCAAGAGGTTGGCAATTTATTCCATCCCTTAATTTCAACTATGCAAACTCGGCAATTGGCCTTAGTACAAGCATCCGGATGATAACACAAATAAGGAATTTTCAAGCCTTTTCTATAGGCCAATTCTAAGATAGTCTCCCCTAACCGAGTTTTTACTTTTTTGTTGTTAATTTTAACGTTAACAAATTTTACCATAAGTTAATTTTATTAAAATATCACTGTTATTTCGAATATTCTTTAATTTAATCAAACAAGTATATTTGATTTAAAAAAATTATAGATTCCGTATCATCTATTGCCTGATTTTGATAATGTGTGTACGGAATGACAAGCTTTAAATGAAGACAAATACCCAACTTACTTTCTTGTTTTATTGTTTTATTGACTCCCTACGCTTTATTAAATCTAAAAATCCGGTTGGCATTGAAATCCCCAAGCCACAAAAAGAAGTAGCTTGCATAACTTCTAAAATATCTTTAAATAAAACCCAGTCTATTTTCTCCGGATTTTTTAACATCTCTTTTATTCTATAAACCCCCTCCCTGCATGGAACACACTTTCCACAATTTTCCTTGATATAAAAATCTATCCATTTTTCCATTAATTTTATTGGGTCTGTTTTTTTATCATCAAAAACAACTATAGAGCCGATTCCGCACATTGGCTTATTTAACTCACTGCCAAGCCTGACCTCACCGCAAGCCCCTCCGCCGACTTGAACAAAAAATTTGTTCTTTGGATAATTTTTTGTTTCTTTTAAAATTTTTTTAACACTCCAATTTATAGGAACCTCGCATACTGCGTCTTTTTTAACATCTCCAGATATGCAAATAAGGCGTGTTTTTTTATATTCACCTTTATTTATTTTATTTATATAATAAAAAGTTTCTGTATTGTTAACTAAGGTGGGCTTCCCCTTTAAACCGCTAACTGGAGGGTAAGGAGGCTTAACCCTAGGCTCAGCCCTCCGCCTTTGAATGGTTTCAATTAAAGTAGTTTCTTCTCCGCAAAGATACCCCCCTGGCTCACGAAATAATTTAATTTTATCACTACCTATAATTTTCCTTAATTTTTTACCCAAGTTTTTATACAAATCCTTACGCAGATATATATAAGCTTCGCTATTTGGAAAAGTAACAAGAGCCACTCTAATCCCATCTATAACTTGCTCTGGGTGTTTTTTTAAAAGATATTCATCTTTAAAAACCCCAGGCTCACCCTCTGAGGCATTGCAAATTATATATATTTTATCTGCTTTTTGGCTTCTAACAATTTCCCATTTTTCCCCAGTAGAAAAGCCAGAGCCGCTTCTTCCTATTAACTCTGACTTTTTTAATTTTTCTATAATATCCATATTAATGGGTATTTTATTTTTTTTCTTTTTTTATAAAAATATAATAAATAACTCCCAATATAACTACAACTAATAAAAAAAATAAAAAAGTAGAATAAACACCTCCTCCACCTGCTAAACTATCTTGCGGTGGCATATCATCCTCAAGGTTGCTGCTTTTTTTAGCCAACTTAAGTTCTGGCGATGAACACTCAGATGAAATACAACCCTCTACTAAATTCCTAAATTTATCATGCATTGATTCGTGATAACCTGAAAAAGCTTCATTGCCAATAAAAAACGCAGGAACTCCTCTTTGGTTCTTTGGCATTCCATAAGCATCGGCCATTAAAATAAATAAATCATAGTTATCCCTGTTGTTATAAATTTCATAAGGAGTAACCCTTAGCTCAGGATATTCTTTTTCTAACTCGCTAATAAATGGCTTGGCAGCAGCACAATGAGGACAACTATCACCCCAGAAAAAATACATTTCAACATCGGCAGCCATTGCAAAAGACAAAAAACCGGAAAAAACAAATAAAAATACAGATAAGATTAAAATTTTGAATTTCATATATTTTTAGTAGGCCTGCTACATAATTTATTATGCATCATGCCTACAATTAATTAACAATTAAATAAAATGCTAAACCAAGGAAAAGCACTGCTAAAAGTGCGCCTCTTTTGATGGCAAAATTATTCCTATCAAGAAAAGGTATTCTAATGTTAATCCTCCCTTTGTTCCCGATTATTCCATTAATTAAAACTTTAAGCTGAGAAAAATTATACCAAATTAGATAACCAATAGCGCTAAACCAGCTCAAGCTATTCATTACGTTTTTAAATCTGCCGTCTCTAATGGAATTTAAAACAGCTTCTGTGTTAAACTCTGATGAATCTATTAGTGCATAACTTTTATTTAAATTTTTTATATTGTGGGTGTCAGATGATGCTATATAGGGTTTTTTGTGCTTTTTTGCTATCTCTCTGGCTTTTTTATTTCTATCAAAACTAAAAGTAAAAAACCAGTTAGCTTCAATTGCATCAAAAATCTTAATATTTCTCTTAAGCTTTCCATTTAAAGAAAACATTCCAAAATAAGGGTGTGGCGCAATTACAAAAGCTTTTTTATTTTTTTCTTTATACCTTTTAAGGGCGGCAAAAGATCGAATTTTTTCTGCCTCCTTATCAGCATTTAAAATTATAACGTGACCTCTTTTTATTTCAATTTCAACTCCCGGAATCAACAAAATTCCCTGTTCCTTGGCGTACTGCCCATATTCCTCCTTGTAAACAAATTCATCATGGCAAGTTAAAGCCAGGACTTTAAAGCACTTCTTTTTTGCCTCTCTAATTCCTTGATAGATATCGTATTTTATAAAAAGATCCAGTGGATCCTCTGAAGTATGAAAATGCAAATTAGTTTTTAGAATCATATCTGAAAAATTTTCAATTATCAATTTACAATTTTCAATCAATTTTCAATGATTAAATTTTTCAATAAATTAACAATTAATTTTTTGTTCTTTTTAATATTGTTAAAAATCTCACAAATAGCCTTTCACAAATAGCCTTAATTTAAAAAAACTTAAAAACTAATACAACAAAAATACTTGTTACAAGCTATGTATTACATGTTTCAGTTATTTATATTATACATCAAAATAAAGAAAAAGGCCACCCCTATTAAAAACATAGGGGTGGCCATAAATTATCGTTTTTTTACACTCTTCCAGTAAACAACTAGGCCTACTAAAGAGAAAAAAGCCATTAAAAACATGATTTGTGAGTAATTATCGTTACTCACCGTTAAATAATCCCAAAAAACGAGATTAAACTTATTTAAAAACAATAAAAAAATGAAAAACAGATGAACTGCCTGACGTGACTTGCCCATAGAATGGACTTTTATAGTGTGCGGATAAAAAGCTCCTAATAAAACTATTCCTAATTCTGCCAAAATAAGCAAAAATAAAAACAAAACAGCTACCCAGTTTGCTTGAATAATATCAAACAAAATCCATAATGCTCCGATTAGCAATACCCTGTCTCTTAAGGGGTCTAAAATCTCCCCCACTCTAGTTCTTTGATTTAATATTTTAGCAAGCCATCCATCCAGCAAATCACTCACTGCTGATAACAGAAAACAAGTAAAGGTTAAAACAAAGCTTTCCTTGATAAAAAAGTAAATACCAAACGGAATTAAAATAATTCCTATTATTGTCACCAAGTTGGGAACGCTAAAAACCATATAATAATTTTTTGGCTCTCTTTGTTCCGCAGTATCACTGCCTTCCCGATAAAAAAATCCGAAGTAAATAACCGCGAAAATAATCAAAGCAGGAAGAACAAATTTTAAAGACAACATAACTGCCCCAGTTACCCACTCTAACATTTTAATCACCTCTCTTTTTATTGGTTGTTGTAATGATCTATATATTATTTTAACGACTTTTTGTAGTCATCCTTTTCCTTCTGACTTGCAAAATCTATTAATAAATTACCTTCTATATGACCTATTTCGTGTTGCAATATTCTGGCAAATAATCCTTCGGCCTGAATTTCAATCGGTTTTCCGGAATAATCAAGAGCTTTTACAGTTATCTTTTTTGGCCTTTTAATCATTATTTCTATTCCGGGGAAACTAAGGCAACCTTCTTTGTCTATATATTTCAAAAAAGATTTTTTGGTTATTTTAGGATTAATAAAAACATGATCTTCATCCTGCCAATTAACTATGATTATCTTTTTATTTACTCCAACTTGCGGCGCTGCAATCCCTACTCCATCGGATTTATGCATCGTTTCAATCATATCCAAAGCTAAATCCTTAATCTCTTGATTTACCTCTGTAATTTCTTCATTTTTAGCGCGCAAAATTTTATCGGGATATGTAACTATATTTAAACGCATACTGCACAAAAATCAAAATGCATCACCGCCTAAGGGCGGGATCCCGCCTTCATTTAATTTAGGTGGCGGGAAAAATCAAATTTCAAAATTAAGGAATCGCTTTGCGATAAATTAAATAAAAAATTATTAATTTTCCACATTTTATTAAATAATCTTTTGATTATAAATTATATCAGAAAACTGTTATTAAGTCAATAATAAAGGGAGCTTTATAGGGCTCCCTGGGTAATCAAACATGATTCGGGCAGACGGCTCTACCTAAATTGTTTTTAAAAATGTGCGAAAATTTTTCATCTTCCCTTAATCCCTTTAAGCCCTCAAGCTCACGTAATGTTAACCTAATTATATGGGTTGGCTCATTGCATCCGGGATATTCACATGGAAATGGTCCCGCCTTCCTACTATCTGCCTCAAAACAAGAGATACATTTTTCTTTTGCGTACATAGACTGCCTCCTTTTATGCTGGTTTTATTTTTTACACTTCTTTACAAATTCTATAAACAATGAATGTGGATCTAAAGGTCTGGAGATATATTCCGGATGGAACTGAGTTCCAATAAAAAATGGATGATCTGTTATTTCAATAGCTTCAACTAGTTTATTGTCTGGCGAAGTTCCGCAAATTGTTAAACCTTTTTCTTCTAATCTATCACGGTATTCATTATTAAATTCATATCTATGCCTGTGACGTTCAATAACTTCATCTTTTTTATAAATATCTTTTATTTTTGTGCCTTCTTTTAATTTACATGGCCAACCGCCAAGGCGGATTGTTCCACCATATTGCTTTTCTTCTAAATATTTCTTTTGATCCGGCATTATATGAATAATTGAGTGTGGAGTCTTTGAATCAACTTCCTCTGAATTAGCACCCTTTAGCCCACAAACATTTCTGGCAAACTCAATAGCTGCCATTTGCATACCATAACAAAGTCCAAAATAAGGAACTTTATTTTCACGACAATATCTAATTGCCTCAATCTTACCCTCACTCCCACGGGAACCCCAGCCCTGAGGAATAATTACACCATCTAAACCTTTTAAAGCTTCTGCCCCCTCACTCTCGATTTTATCTGTAGAAATCCAAACTAATCTTGGCTTAACTTTATTGACCATAGCCCCATGTTTAACGGCTTCGATTACAGAAATATAAGAATCAGACAAAGTAAAATCTCCTGTATCAAAGTATTTTCCCACCATTCCTATTTTAACCTCGCCCTTTACCTCTTTAACTTCTTCAACCATCTCCCTCCACTCTTTTAAGTCTTTTTGCTTAGCCTCAAGGCCAAACTTGCCTAAAATTAAATCGCCAAAATTATCTTTTTCAAAATTAATTGGCACATCATAAATAGAATCAATGTCCGGGGCAGAAATAACATATTCTTTTTTAACACTGCAAAATACAGATATTTTTTGCTTTCTTGGCTCATCAATTGGTTTTTCGCTCCTGGCTACAATAAAGTCTGGCTGAATACCGGCTCCATTTAAAGTTCTGACTGCGTATTGAGTCGGCTTGGTTTTCATCTCTCCTACTTTACTTGGAATCGGCAAATAACTAACCATTATAAAAACTACATCGTCTGGATTGTTTAATTTCATCATCCTAGCTGCCTCTAAAAACAAAAGGTTTTGATACTCACCAACTGTTCCGCCAATCTCAATAATAGTAAAGTCAGCATCATCTTTATCGGCTGCCCTTTTTATTCTATCGATTACTTCCTGTGGAATATGAGGAACAACTTCAACGCACTTACCTTTGTATTCTAAATTTCTCTCTCTTTGAATTACTGTTTGATAAACCCTTCCTGTTGTCATGTAATTATCTGTCGGGATATTTTTATTCAAAAATCTTTCATAATTTCCTAAGTCTTGATCGGTCTCATCGCCATCCTCGGTCACAAAAACCTCCCCATGCTCAACCGGATTCATAGTTCCAGCATCAACGTTAATATAAGGATCGATTTTTATGGCTGTAACATTAAAACCTTTTCCCTGTAGAATTTTTCCGATAGAAGCAGAAGTAACGCCTTTACCAACACCTGACATCACTCCGCCGATAACAAAGATAAATTTCCGCATAAACTATGTAAGATTAATACTAATAATTTATTAAAAAATAACGGGCTAAACCCGTTAAATTTATTTGATTTTAAAATATAGACTTATTATTCAACAATAACCCGAATTCTAGCCTCTAGACCATGACTTAAATTAACAATGACGTCATGATCGCCAATCTCTTTAATTGGGTTAATTTTTATTTGCTCTTTTGTTACTTTAAATCTTTTTTTATTAAGCGCCTGGGCAATTTCAATCGGACCAACTCCGCCATAAAGCTTTCCCTTCGGATTAATTTTAGCTTTAATCATAAACTCTTCCCCTTCAAGTTTTTCTGCTAATTTTTCAGTTCTAACTAAATCCTTTTCCTCTTTCATAATCTCTTTCATCTTTATTTTTTCAATTTCAAGAATTGCCTTGTCGGTTGCTACTTTAGCTAGGTTTTTAGGAAACAAAAAATTTCTGGCATATCCGTCGGATACCTCTTTAATATCCCCTCTTTCGCCTAAATTTTTTACACTTTGAAGTAAAACAACTTTCATGCTATAAGATTTAAAAATTAAACTCTATTTCTATTATTATAATATACCCACAATCAAAGAGTGTCAATTCACCCCGCACCACTTTTGTAGATAAGTTTGGTCATATAAAAGTTTGATGATATATTATATAAAACTTTGAATATATAAAATTTTTATTCAAAAGTGGTGCGGGGTTATTTTCTAAGCATTCTCAAGGCTTTATCAAGCTGAGGATCTATATCGTTATCATAATCTTCTGTAGTTCTCTCAATTTCAACATCAGGAGTTATCCCTTCGCCCTCAATAATCCTATTATTTGGAGTTAACCACTTAGCCACAGTTATCTTAATCTGGGATCCAT
>CAYNJS010000012.1:0-22111 GCA_964397635.1 uncultured Gammaproteobacteria bacterium | reverse complement strand
TACGTTTATTCGCGCTTTAACGCCCTGTGCTCTCTGGCACAGGGATAATTTACAATTTTTAAAAAAACGTCAAAAAAATAAAAAAGCCCTAGTCCGATTTTCTGGTTTCTAGGGCTTAGGCAAAGGATGGTACGTGCCACGGAATTATCTCCGTGGGAGAGTAGTTAAATATTATAATATAGCTAAAAAAATGTCAAGGGATTTATTCCCAGATGAAGTTAATATTATTTTTGATCAAAATTTTTTCAATTTTACCGACCGTGTCGTTAGGGCCATCTTCTGCGAAGAGAGCAAAAACGCTAAATTCTTGCCCGCCTATTAACTCTATTCCTTTCTCCTCGATTTTCATTCTTTGAAAATCATTGGGCGTAAAACCGGCATGGGTGAGAATTGTTAAAAAGTTTTCTGTTGTTGTTTGAACGCCGAGCATGCTCATGATTTGCCTCCTTTTGCGGTTAAAGTTTATTTATCTTCTTCTTTTGCTATTGCCACTCAAAGTCTCTGTTGTTGCTTGTTAAAGCTTTTTCAATATAGTCTTTGTAAGGAGGATTATCTGTATGTAGGCTGATTATATAAAATTTTTTATCTTCCCTTACAAAAGTATGGGATGGACAATGATTGATTTTCATCGCATCGATATCGATACCTTGAACACCGGACGCGGTTAAAAAATCAATAAGCTCTTCTGGTTTTGTTGCCGCTTTTAAAATAGCCATAGTTATTTTCTCCTCATTTTTTGGTTGATAAGGTGCTTTTTCCTTATATTAATATAACAGAAAATTATAAGAAGTCAAGATATTGAGGCTCTATAATATTAATGGTGGCGCAAAACTCTATTTAAGAGCTAAAATTAGCATAGAAAACGACTTTTCCAACTTAATACAAAAATTATATATTTTATTGTTATTTTTTAAAAAATCCCCCTCCCGCCTGCCAGCGCCTTGAGCGCAGCGATTGGCGGGCAGGTGTTCCCCCTTTTTCAAAGAGGGAGACTGTTTTGCTTTATTTTAGCTATTTTTTTATAGTTCCCTCCTTTTACAAAGGAGGGTCAGGGTGGATTTAATAAGGATAAAATGAGAAAATAACTACCACCGGTTTTGACACAGAGCCGATATTGAATAATTATGTAATGATGTTAAAATAGATATAGAAAAGAATAGTAAAAAATAGATTCCGGATCGAGTCCGGAATGACAAAGAGATGAAAAAACAATTTGGAAAACTATATATTATAGCAACACCAATCGGTAATTTAGAAGATATTACTTATAGAGCTGTTAAAACCTTAAAAGAGGTAGACTTTGTGTTATGCGAAGATACTCGGGTTACTAGAAAACTTTTGGATCGCTATGAAATACAAAAACCAAACATAAGTTATCATCATCACTCAGGAAAAGTTAAAGTCGATAAGATATTAAGCTTATTAAAAGAGGGTAAAAACCTTGGTTTGGTAAGTGATGCAGGTACTCCTGGGGTTTCAGACCCAGGGAATGAGCTTATAAGCATTGTTTTAGATGAATTTAATGAGAAAGTGGAGATTATACCAATTCCGGGCCCATCGGCCTTAGGCGCGCTTATATCGGTTGCCGGGATAAACATGCAAAATTTTACTTTTATGGGTTATCCACCACATAAAAAGGGCAGAGAAACTTATTTTAAAAAAATTACAGAGAGTAAAATACCAATAGTTTATTATGAGTCGCCGTATCGGGTTATAAAAAACTTAGAATTATTAAAAAAATTCAGCGATAAAAAAATAATAGTCGGCCGAGAACTGACAAAAATATTTGAGGAAGTTGTAAGAGGGGAGATTCAGGAGGTTTTAGATTATTTTGAAAATAAAGCAGGTAAAATAAAAGGAGAGTTTACAATTATTGTTTATTAAATAATGTAAAATTATGGAATTAAACAAAAAAATAATATTTTTTTCAGTATTGTCTTATATTCTTGGGTTGTTTTTCGTTTTTAAAGCGGAACATGAGACATTCACTCTTTCTGTTATTAATGAGAATTTTATGACTTTCTCGTTTATCGTTTATTCTATCGTGGTGTTTTTTACCATAGTTACTTTTTTAAGGGGTGTTATATTGTATTTACATAGTTTGTATAAATTAAAATTTAAGAAAATAATAGACGACAAAAAAAGAAATAAAGGTAAAAGATTGGTAAAAACCAGCTTAATTATTTTTATTATTTTCTGCATTTTTATTATTTTTATTCATCCATTAATTGCGAATAACTTTTTTTGCAATATATCTAATTGTTGGTAATATATGAAAAATAAATTTTACATCACAACACCGATTTATTATATTAATGCCAAGCCGCATATTGGGAGTGCTTATACAACTATAGCAGCTGATGTTTTGGCGCGTTTTCATCGGATGATAGGGGATAAAACCTTCTTTTTAACCGGAACCGATGAACATGGGGAGAAAAATGAAGCAATTGCTAAAAAAGAGAAAATAGAGCCCCAAGAATATGCTGATAAGATGAGTGCGCACTTTGAATTGGCCTGGGATAGTTTGAATATTAGTAACGACAACTTTATTAGAACTACTGATAAGGATCACAAGAAAGCTGTTCAAAAGGCTTTGCAACACATGTATGACAATGGGCATATATATAAGGGTGAATATACGGGGTTGTATTGCGCTGGGTGTGAGCAATACAAAACAGAAAAAGATTTAGTTGACGGTCTTTGCCCTGACCATAAAACAAAGCCAGTAGAAATAAGTGAGGAAAGTTATATGTTTAAGATGAGTGCTTTTTCCGATAAAATCAAAAAAGCCATTGAAAGTGACGAGCTGTTAATTACCCCAGAAAGTAAGAAAAACGAAATCCTATCTTTTTATAAGGACGGGCTTAATGATATTTCTTTTTCAAGAACAAATACAACTTGGGGGGTGGAGTTGCCATGGGATAAAAAACAGGTATCTTATGTTTGGCCAGACGCTTTTTTAAATTATTTAACCGGTCTTGGTTGGGATGGTGAAATCCCCCTTAATCCCCCTTTGCGAAAGGGGGAAAATAGTAATATGGAGATGTGGCCTGTTGATGTTAATTTAATAGGTAAGGATATTTTAAGAGTTCATGCAACTATTTGGCCAGCAATGCTTTTGGCTTTAGACTTACCATTGCCTCAAAGATTAGTTGTTCATGGATATTTTTTGGTGGATGGTCAAAAAATGAGTAAGTCAATTGGGAATGTTATTGCGCCAGATGAATTAATTAAAAAATATGGAGTTGATGCTACTAGGTATTTATTAATGGATGCAACCCCATTTGACCATGACGGTGACATTAGTTGGGAAAAATTCGATGAAAAATTTAATGCAGATTTAGCTAATGGTTTAGGTAATTTAGTGGCTCGGTCTGTTACTTTAGTGGAAAAGATGAGAAAAGCTGGGATTGAATTAAAGAAAACAAAGGAAAAATTTGATAGCCCTGAACTACATGTATTTAATTATCCAATTGATCGAATTTGGGAACGATATAATTCAAATCTGGAAAATTTAAAGATAGACTCAGGTCTGGAAACAATAAGAAGTCTTATTAGGCTATTAGATGCACTTATTACTGCCACTAAACCTTGGGAGCTGATAAAAAATAAAGATGAAAAAGTTGGTGAAATAATGTATAATATACTAGAACGTATTAGACATATTTCTTTGATGATTTGGCCGTTTATGCCGGAAACAGCCGACAAAATTCTAGAATCTTTAGGATTTGAGCCAGATGTAGAAAGAGGAAAAGACTTAAAGAAAATTGCAAAGTGGGGAGGGTTAGACGAAAAAGCCGAAGTTAAAAAACCAGAAACGTTATTTCCACGTATTTAATTATTTTTTAAATTATTTTTAACTAAAAAATTATGCACAAACTTAAAAGGGGCGCTATAAGCGTTATGTCTGTTTTTTTGCTATTTGGAGTGTTGGTAAGCTCATCGGTAGCTAGTTCTAGTATTTTTTTGCCATATGCTTCAGGTGAGCCAGAATTATATCCGGGTAGTGAGCCTATTAATAGTCCTGTTACAGGCATTAGCCTTCATGCTGACGAAGTTAATAAAAATGTTTGGTGGGAGACTGTCGGGCATTCTGCTAAAGGATTTAAGATAGTTTGGTCAAAGAACGAAGCACCAACTTACCCTACAAGATTAGAGGATAAGTACACCTATTTATCAAGTCCTAATGCGGAAAAAGCTGAACTAACACCATTTAGCGGTAGTGGAACTTATTATGTTAGAGTTTGTGAGTATTTAGGGGGAAAATGTGGTATTTATAGTAATGAGGTAAAAATAACCTTAAGTAACTCTAGTGGAGAGTCTAATGATGTAGCAGTATGCACAAAGGAATACAGGCCAGTTTGTGGTGAGCTAGAGGTTCAGTGTATTACAACGGTATGTAATCCGGTTAAGAAAACTTACAGTAATAAGTGTATGATGGAGGCCGCTGAAGCTAATTTTTTGTATTCTGGTAAATGTGAAAGTTCAGATTCAGATGGTCAAGTTAAATTAATTAAATTAACTGGATCAGGTCTTAGAATAAAATGGGAAGCTGATAATAAACCAGCTAAGGGATATAAAGTTGTATGGTCAAAATACCCTCGTCCAACTTATCCCACTAGATCAGGAGATAAATATCATTATTTTTCTGATCCAAGTAAAATAGATGACGTTTTAACCCCTTTTGCTGGAGATGGAAAATATTATATTAGAGTTTGTGAATATTTAGAGGGGGTGTGCGGAACTTATAGTAATGAAATTGAATTAGATCTATCATCTTCTAATAATTATGATAATCCAGTTGCTTGTACTATGGAATATGCTCCTGTTTGTGGTGTTAACGGAGAAACATATTCAAATAAATGCCACCTAAGATCTGCTAAGATTGATTTTAAATATTATGGAAAATGTAAAGATGGAGGCATCGCTCCAAAAATGTATCGTTATGCAGAATGGAAATGTTCTAATGGGGAAGGGCAATCAAACACAGAGGAATCATCTTGTAAGTCGGAGGAAATCTGGAAAAAATATGCCAAAGGATCTTGCGGTGAGAGTGGGATTAGTTCTTTTGAAGTAGAGAAAGAATGTGGAGAAGATAAAGATATTAATGACATGAAAAATAGAGCTTACAATATTGCAAATGATAGATTTGAAGATGTTTTAAAGGAATTGGCTGAGTTAAGAAACTTAGTTAAAGAACAGCAAATAAAGATTGAATTTTTAACCAGATTAAAAGATAATTTGGAGACAATTACCAGTAAAGTTGAGGGTATGCTTAATAATTTTATCACCTATGGGGTTGATGATAATACAAAGAAGATAGGGGAAAGAGAAAGGGCGGCAGTTTTATTTTCTTACAAAGATGCGTTTAAAAAGCTACCTGAAAGCGAAGAGGATATGGCAGATGTCATAAAGATCGCAAATGGCAGGTGGCCGGATAAAAGAAATAAAGACGCAGAAGAAGAAGCAGGTAAGCATTTTAAAAAGATATACAAAAAAGTTCCAGACATGAAAAATCCTAGTGATAATGCAGCTATTACAGTTATGGCTTATGGTTTGCGTCAAAAAGCAGAGAACAGAAACTTAGATTCAGAGCGTCAAGGAATTAAAATCTTTATGGATATTTATGGTTATCACCCAAATTCAACTGAGGACTGGAACGTTATGCAAGCTATAACTTATTCTGGTTCAAAAAGAGGACTTGATGATGATAAGGATTTATTGATTAATGAAAGGGAGCTAGAACTTGGCACTGATCCGAATAACCCAGATACCGATGGTGATGGATATTTAGATGGAATGGAAGTGGCTAACGGTTTTGACCCGCTAAATCCTTAATTATATGGTGCCACTATTTGATGTATTTATCCTTATAGTTTTGCTTTTATTTGTCCTTTGGGGGGCAGCTGTTGGAATTGTGGGAATGGTTGGCAATGTTTTAGGACTTGTTGCCGGAATTGTTCTTGGCGGTAGATATTATATTATTTTAGCTGATTTTGTAAACAAGATTTTTCCAAAGTTTAATGATCAGTTAGTAAATGTTATAGCTTTTATAGTAGTTTTAGCAATAATTAGCAAACTTGTTAGTATTGCAGTTAATTTGATTTTTAAGGTTGTTTCAATCATTCCTTTTGCTAAAACTATTAATAGATTGGTTGGGGGTTTTGTTGGTTTATTGGGTGGTATCTTAGTAGCCGGAGCGGTAGTTTTTATGCTAAGCAGATATCCGTTTACGCCTTGGATAAAAGAAGCCTTAATCTTGTCACAATTTTCACCAACTTTACTTTTATTTTTTAAGCCATTGACAATTCTTTTACCAAGTGTTTTGAAACAATTAAAAAGTTTGTTATAATAAATAAAATAATAATAAGTTAGCAACTAGTTATTCTAATAAAATGCTTTTTGCTACAGAAAATAAATTTATGCCTAAAGTAAACCAAGATGTATGTATTGGTTGCGGAACCTGCGAAAGTCTTTGTCCAGAAGTATTTCAATTAGGGGAAACTGGCAAAGCAGAAGTTAAGGCTGATGCACCTAAAAATGTAAGTTGTATTAAAGAGGCAACAGAATCTTGTCCTGTTCAAGCAATTAGCGAATAAAATTAATCTTATATATTTATGGCCAAAAATAAATTTGACGTAGTGACAATCGGTGGAGTTACTAGGGATTTTTTTATTTCCTCTGATAAAGGTAGAATAGTTGAAAATAAAAAAAACTTAAAAGAGAGGAGTCTTTTGGCTTTTGAGCTTGGCGCTAAAATTTATATTGATGATTTGCATTCTTATTTGGGCGGTGGAGCATGTAACACAGCGATTGGTTTTTCCCGCTTGAAACTAAAAACAGCTATTAGAGTTTGTGTCGGTAAAGATGAAGAGGGGATCTTGATAAAAAAAGTTTTAAGAAAAGAAAAGGTTAATATTTCTTTAGTTAAAGAAACCAATGAGGAACCTTCAGGATTTTCTTCTGTTGTTATTAATAGCAGGAGTAAATACCGCGAACATGTTGTTTTTTCTTATAGGGGGGCAAATAAATATTTAACGATTGATCCGAAAAAAAAATTAAACACAGACTGGATTTATTTAGCTTCTTTTTCTGGGAAAAACTGGGAAAAACAATTAAAAAATATAGCTAAAATAGTTAAAAATCAGAATATAAAATTAGCATTCAATCCCGGCTCCAGACAGCTTGATGCCGGCGCATCTAAGATAAAAAATCTCTTAAAATTAACAGAAGTGCTTTTGCTTAATAGGGATGAAGCCCTAGAACTGGCTTTATCGCGCCATTATTATACTCAATCTCCACACATAAACACCTTGCTCCGAAAATTAAAAGTATTAGGGCCCAAGATTGTGGTTATAACCGATGGAAGCAAGGGTGCTTATGCTTATAATGGCAAGGATTTTTTCTTTATGAGAGCTTTAAAGATTGAAACAGTTGACACAACCGGGGCAGGGGATGCGTTTTCTTCCGGTTTTGTGTCCGGAATGATTAAATACAAAGAAGATATCAAGAAATCCTTAGAATTAGGTATTAGAAACGGTGCTAGTGTAGCTCAAAAAATGGGGGCCCAAGCCGGATTATTAAGGAGATAAAATATAAGTTAATTAATAAACCATATTATTATGAAATATATTGATGCAATAAAGGGTAGTATAATTTCAATATTTTTATTTGCGCCATTAGTAATATTTATTCACGGTACTGGACCAACACCAATCATCGAAACAATATTAACTGTTTCTTCTTTTTTATTCGCAATT
Source organism: uncultured Gammaproteobacteria bacterium (assembly GCA_964397635.1). Taxonomy (GTDB): domain Bacteria; phylum Patescibacteriota; class Patescibacteriia; order JAACEG01; family JAACEG01; genus CAYNJS01. Next base: position 14,351 of record CAYNJS010000012.1, on the reverse strand, counting down.
CTTGCCGGTCTTCTTATGTCAAGACTTAATTCTCGATATAATGAAATCAGAGAACTTATTAGTATTGAAGATGCACATTTTTTATCTTTATTCGAAGCTGTAAGGGGGTATGGTAAAAATTTTTCCGACAGGATGGCAAATATAATAGAAAAGTATTACATTATTTCTTTTGAAAATGAATTGGGGGCTGATTACAAACAAACCATGCTGCCTTTTAAGGAAATGTATAAGGTGCTACACGATATCAAGAAAAAAAGCTGGGGTCAATAGAAGTTGAAATGTATGACAATTTGTTTTCTATTTTTTCATATATAGAAGTGGTCAGAAATAAATGTTCCATATTAGAAAAAGAAAGGGTCGCAAAGGGTCAGTGGAGTGTGTTAATATTTCTCGCAATTATAATTTTTTCTTGTCTTTTATATTTAAACACAAACCTGGTATTTTTCCAGTTTCTTATTATTATACTTGGTACAGTTTTAGTTTTGACCTTATTAACGATTAGAGATTTGCAAAATTTGAGATTGGGTGGAAAGATAATGCCGGTATTAGAATCAGGACAGGAAGTTTTAGAAAGTATTGGAAAACTACGATACTATAATAAGGAGTTGATAGAAAAAGGATTAAACGAGGTTCCGAAACATGTTAAAAAATACAGATTGGGGCTTCATAAACCAGGCGAAAAAGCAAAAATTAAGATAATTAAAAAATAATTTTTATATAAAAATAGATTTAATTTAATCATACAAATTATCGATCAATGGGTTGCTGGGGGAGCAATGATAGGCTTGACAAAAATGAAAAAAGTGTTATTATATATAACATTGAATTCATGTAAGGTTTTTACCCATATATCATTTTCCTCCCGCCTAGGCGGGAGGAATCTCATAAATAAGCTAAAAAATCGATATAGATTCCCGCCTTCGCGGGAGCGACAGCGAAAAATAAACGACGCGGGGTAGAGCAGTGGCAGCTCGTCGGGCCCATAACCCGAAGGTCGCCGGTTCGAATCCGGCCCCCGCAACAAGCTAAAAACAGGGTAATCACTTACCTTGTTTTTTGTTTCAAATAGTAAAATATGCTATACTGGGACTAACAGTAAATACTGTTAGTCCCTGTAAAAATAAAAACATGAATTTGAAATTCAATCACCGCCCTGGCGGGACCCCGCCTTCATTAATCCCGCCTCGGCGGGAAAGGTGGCGGGGAAAAATAGATATAAAGAAAGTCTTAATTGGAGCTTTTTTAGTTTTTGTTTTGATATTGGGTATAAAAGGGGGATATAGTGTGTTAGCCTATCAAGATACAAGTGTCGATGGAGAAATAGAGGAAATTGAAAAAGATATAAGTGACCAACAAAAGGCTATAAATGAATTAAAGGGAAAAGCAGCAAAATACGAGAAGATGATTAAGGATAAACAACTTCAAATTGATTCATTAGATGATCAAATTTCTGTTTTAAATAATAGAATAGCTAAAAAGGAAATAGACATTGAAATTACTCAAGGTGAAATAGAAAATACTCAGGATAAAATTAAACAGAAAAACATAGAGATTAAGTCAAAAATAGACGAAATAGAAGTGCAAAAAGAAAAGATAATAGAGTTTATAAAGTTAATTTATAAAAATGATCAAAGAAGTTATTTAGAGATTTTAATTTTAAATGAATCATTTTCAGAGTTTTTTAATTATTTAACTTTTACAGAAAATATTGAATATAAGCTAAAAGATATTTTAGATGAGTTGATTGTTTTGAAGGAAAAACTAGAGGCAGATAAGGATATGATGGAAAGAGAAAAGAAAAATTTAGAGAACTTAGATGATAAGTTGGCTCAAGAAAAAGATAAACTTGACGAAGAAAAGGAAATTAAGGAAACAATTTTAAGAGAAACTAGGTATAGTGAAAGACTTTTTAAGCAGTTGTTAAGTCAGGCAAAAGAAGAGCAGATTAATGCTGATCGAGATATTTTGCAGTTAGAAAGAGAAAAAAGAAATTTACTTAAAAAACAAGAACAAGAAAAGAACTTGCTTATTGATAGCTCTATGTTGTCTTGGCCAGTTGATCCTTCTCGTGGCATTACAGCAACTTTTCATGATCCGGATTATCCTTATAGGCATTTATTTGAGCATCCAGCAGTTGATTTAAGGGTTTCTCAAGGCACGCCTATTAAGTCGCCAGCCAACGCTTATGTTGGAAGAGTTAGGGATAATGGTATGGGTTATAGTTATATCATGCTTATCCATGATAATGGTCTTTCTACTGTTTATGGTCATGTGAGTAAAATTTTAGTTAGCGAGGATGAATTTATCACTAGAGGCCAGATAATTGGCAGATCAGGAGGAGCCCCTGGAACGCCTGGGGCGGGAAGATTAACGACTGGAGCCCATCTTCATTTTGAGGTTCGGTTAAATGGCATACCGGTTAATCCGATTGATTATTTACCATAATTCTTAAAATATTAACATATGTCAAATAGATTTGTTTCAGAATTTTTATTTCAAACTTTTTCAATCATAGTTTTTTTTCTTTTTGCTGGATTTTTTGCTATTTATATTTTTAATCCAGAATTACTTGATATAGTAGCTGAATCCGCTAGTGTTTATCCGCCGTTGATTCTGCTTTTTATAATATACATATTAACAACTATCAATAAAGTTAGAAGAATTAGGAAAAAAAGATTAGATGAAATTGAGGATGCTGATGGTGAGTCATCTTTTTATGACTATAAAGAAATATATGTTAAAGATATAGACGAAATGAAGAATGATTTAGTGGCTTTATTGGCAGCTATGCTGATTATTGCAATTGCATGGGTATATAATGGCAAATTTGATTTCCCGGATGTGTTACAGGCTGTTGCAGCTTTTGTGGCTGTTTATCTAACTAAGGATATATATTTTAAAAAAGGTATTTTTGGCATAGGGGGAAAACATTACGAAGATTACGAATAATAATTTTATATATAAATAATTTAATTAACTCAAAATTAAAGGGGAAAGTTTAATGATCTTAAGCTTAGTAGCAACCGGTGGAAGAGGAGAGGATAGGGTCTGTTTTGGACCAGAAAGATGTACATTAAATTTTAAGACAGCAAAGGTAGGAAGAAAAAAAGTTAATTGGTGTGCTTATGATCAAGCAAGAATAAGAGAAAAAGAAAAAGTTAATGGGGAAAAACCTTGTGGAAGATGTTCCGAACAACAAACACATAAAAAATAAAATTATTATTCTATGGCATAAAGAGCCCAACTGGAAAACAGTTGGGCTTTAATATTGGATAATTTTATAGGGGAGGCCGATAAATTGTGGATAACGGAGATATTAAAAATGATTATATGCGTCGCACAATATACATTTCACGACACTGTAATATCTTTTAAAACCAGGCTTTCCCGGGTTTTTGGTATTTTTATGCCTTTTTCTTCTATTATTTGTAAAACACTTTATCGCTAAATCTTACATCAATATATTCTTGTACCTCTTCTAACTTGTCTATTATCGTTATAAGTTTATCTAGCTGACTATTTATTTTTTCTTCAGTATCAAAAAATATCTTAATGTTATTATTTATTATGGCTATAAGCTCGTTAAATTCATTTTTTTCAAATCTTTTAAGTATTAGCTCTTTTCTGTCTAGGAAATTTTCTATTTTATAGATAAAAAATATTTCTTTATTATCTATAATTTGATTGTTAGATATTTTTAATTTCTCTTGGTCTATTGTATTGCCTGTATCAATTATTTTAATTAAATTAATAAACTTTTCTTGTGATTCATCCTCTAGGAGCCCCATGGTGGTCCCTTGATCATCTATAAGGTATTTTTTATAACCAAGGCCACCATCTCTGGCTTCGCCATCCACCTTGTCATTAATTATCAGAATAAATTTAGGTTCTTTAATTTGCGCCTCAACTATAATTTTATTTGGAAATTTTTTTTCTAATTTAACATTTTTGAAATAAAAATTATTTTTTATATCTTCACTTAATGACTTACTGATTAAAAAATAATTATATTTTGGTATTAATTTAGATTCATTTATTTTATTTATTGTAAAATTTTCTATTTGTTTATGTTCTATTTTATTGCTTCCGATTACCTCAACGATACTTACCCTTAAATAATTGCTATACAAAAGATAAAATATTCCGGCAATAATTAAAAAAGCTAATAAAGATGCTAAAAAAATTTTTATCTTAAAAATCGCTTTTTTCCTCTTTAGAGCCGTTTTTCTTTTATTAAAAAGTTTATTTTGATAATTTTTTCTGGCGTAATCCCTTTTAATTCTTCTCCCCATAAAAAGTTATATAAATCCAAGCACCTTATAGGTGCTAGATAAAATTAATGCGTCGTAAAATGTATGTCATTCCTGAAAAATCAGGAATATATTTTTTAATATGTTTAGATTCCCGCCTTCCTGCCCGCAGTTGTTACAGCGTTGCAGGCGGGCGCGGGAATGACATTTTTATATTTTATAATATTTTTTTACGGCTTCTTTTACGGCTTTAGCTCTGGCATGATGAATGCCAAATTTTTCCATTCTATGATTAGTTTGACCTTCTTTTGAATCAACTGTGAATAGTTGTTTATTGTTTTCTGATTTAATATCACTTATCTTAACATCACTCCCCTCATTTTGGCCATAACATATTGTCTTTGTGTCGGAAAACATATATAGATCTTTTATTCTAAGATCATCACAATTTAATAAAATCAAACCATCTTTTTTGGTATTTTTAATCAGTTTTTTGTATTCTAGGGCTATTTTATCCAGATCTCCAAAATTATCAAAATATTGAGTGTTTATGTCCGTTAAAATCGTTATTTGGGGCTCTACCAGACTTAAAAAATAATTTATATCATTGGGGTGGCTTATTCCTATCTCTAAAATAATTTTTTGCGGAAAGTTTTTAGATAATAAAGTTGCTCTGGTCATCTTGATAATAATTTTAAACCAAACATTGATTTTACTGGAATCAGCAACTAGCCCAAATATCCCAAGCGGTATCCCAAGCTCAGCATTATATTTTTTCGGCGCCATTCGAACATTGAACTTATCTTTTAGTAAATTATTTATTTCTTCTTTTATTGGATGCTTGCCAGTACTTCCGGCAACAGCAATTATCTCTGGCTTGTATCTTGCAATAGCAATTTTACTTAAAAGTTTAAGATAAGTTTGAATTAATTTTTTAATAATGTTTTTCATAAAAATTATTTAAAATATCTTTCCATTCTATCAAAGGCTTCATTAATATCTTTTGATGTTCGTCCAAAAGACATTCTGATATGGTTTTCTCCATTGGGCCCAAAAGCAATTCCTGGGACAACAGCAACGCGTGCTTTTTCTAGTAAGTCTATAGCAAAAGTTTTACTATCTTTATTTATATTGTATTTTGGGAAAACAAAATAAGAACTATTTGGTTTTTGATAAGAGAAAATATTTTTTAAATTATCAAGCCGATCACAAATTAATTTTCTTCTTTTTAAGTATTTTTGATTATAAAATTCAATAATATTTTCATCTGCTTCAAGGGCTCCTAAGGCTGCGTATTGAGAAACAACTGGAGCGCAAGTTATAAGGCTATCGTGAATTTTTAGGATTTCTTTTATAATACTTCCATCGCTATGGACAAAGCCAACCCGCCAACCAGTCATTGAATGGCTTTTAGAAAAACTAAACATTCTAATTATCCTTTTTCGCAGTTCCGGTTTTTGGGCTAAGCTAAAAAATTTTTCATCAGTATATATAAAGTCCTTATATACTTCATCGGTAATAATGTATAAATTATGTTTTTTAGCTAGTTTAGCTAATTCTAATAATTGTTTTTTTGTATAAATTGTTCCGGTTGGATTATTTGGATTGCAGAAAAAAATAGCTTTTGACCGAGAACTAATTTTTTGTTCAAAGTTGTCTATTGAAAAAGCCCAACCTTCTTTTTCTATTAAATCAACGAAAACCGGTTTACCACCAGCAACTTTTATGGCTTCTTGATATGAGGTGTATGTTGGACTTGGTATTAAAACTTCATCGTTTGGTTCTAAAATTGTAATTAAAGTTGCGGTTATCGCTTCGATGGCTCCGGCTGTAATTATAATTTCCGAATTAAAATCATAGTTCATTCCCTCACTAGCTAAGCTTTCCTCTATTGCTTCTCGCAGTTCCGGCAACCCTGGAGATAGTGAATATTTTGCGACCCTTCCCTTTTCTATCGCTTCAATTGCTTTTTGTTTAATTTCTTCTGAGGTATCAAAAGACGGTATTCCTTGGGCCAACGAAACAACTCCGGGAATTTTACTCGCCCGGAGCTCTATTTCTTTAATCGGTGATAGTTTTATTTTTCTAGTCTTTTGAAACATTTGATTTTTTATGAAAACAGCACCTCTGTATATAACAATTATCCGATTTTGTCCTTACCAATCCACTTTTGCAATACTTTTGGGATTTTAATTGAACCATCTTTTTGTTGATAGTTTTCCATTATAGCAATAATTGCTCGTCCAATAGCAATTGCGGTTCCATTTAGCATATTAACATATTCTTTTTTACCTTCAGCAGTTTTGTATTTAATATTTAATCCCCTGGCTTGGTAGTCGGTGCAGTTTGAAGTTGAGGTGATTTCTGCCCAGTCCCCTAGTTTATCATCTTTGCTTGGTTTGCCTGGCATCCAGGCTTCTAGGTCATAAGTTCTAATTGATGGCCCACCAAGGTCAGCCGTACAGTGATCTACTACCCTAAAAGGAATGTTTAACCCTTCAAATATTTCTCTTTCAATTTTTAACATTTCGTTGTGTCCCTTTTCTGCTGTTTGAGGTGTTAAATATTGAAACATTTCAATTTTTGTAAATTGATGAACTCTAAAAATTCCTTTAGAGAACTTTGAATAACTTCCAGCCTCTGTTCTAAAACAGTGTGAAACCGCTACGTATTTTTTAGGCAGCTCTTTTTCTTCTAGGATTTCATTCATGTGATACCCTCCCATGGTAATTTCTGCTGTTCCAATTAGACTTAGGTCTGTATTTTCTACATTATAAACTTGAGTTGATTCGCCTCTTGGGTTAAAACCTAGGCCTTCTAAAACCTCTCTTTTAGCTAGATCAGGGGTGCTAAAAGGAATAAAGTTGTGTTTCATTACAACTTCAAGAGCATATTGAATTAAGGCAAATTCCATTAGAGCCAGTTCATTTTTTAAATAATAAAATTTAGCACCACTTACTTTAGTAGCTCTGTCAAAATCAATTAAATCATGTTTTTTAGCCAGTTCAACGTGGTCAAGCGGCTTGAAGTCAAACTCTGTTGGCTTGCCAAATGTGTCTAAAACCGGGTTGTCATCTTCGTCGTCACTTACATGAACGTCGGGGTGAGTTAAATTTGGAACCTGTAAAATTAATTCTCTAAAATTTTCTTTGAGTGGCTTTTGACTCACTTCCAGTTTCTGAATTTCATCCCCGATTTTTTTCATCTCTTTTATTTGAGTTGGGGTTGGTTTGGTCTTAGAGCCGACATTTCTTTTTGCCCTAAGTTCTTCTATTTTTGTTTCGCTTTCTCTGATTTTTTTATCTAATTTTAAAAGTTTATCGATATCTATATCGACTAATCTGTTTTTAGTGTTTTGTTTTACTAAATCCGTGTTTTCACGAATGAATTTAATATCTAACATTTTTTTAGCTTCATTAGCTTTTAGCTTCATTAGCTTTTAGTTCTTTTCTAATAAAACCAATTACTTTTTATTGTTATTTATTTTGGAACTTTTATATTTTTCCGGTTGGAAAGATTTTAATCTGACAATCTCGGTTTTTAGAAGCCCGAATTCTTTTAATTTTTCTGGTAAATTTTTTATAAAATATTCTTGATCATAACCGAGGCAAATTACATCTGGCTTATGATATTCAACTAATTTATATTTATCATCAAATCTTCCTAAAACAACTTCATCGGCCAGTCCGCTATCAATTAGATTTTGTTTTCTTTCCGCTTCCCCTTTTTTTGGTAGTCGCCCTTTTATTTTTTTAACAGTTTTATCACGAGCCACTACTATTATTAAATGGTCTCCAAAGTTATAGCATTGCTTTAAAAAGTCAATATGCCCTGGATGAATTCCGTCAAAAGTTCCAAACGACATTACTTTTTTGATTTTTTCTGTCATATTTTTAATCCCTGGGCTTCATAAGCGGGAAGATCTGAGATTCTCTGCCTGGTTTATTCATCAAGAATCCAAAAACCCTTTCGCTTAATCCAAATCCGCAAGTTGGGGGCATCCCATGCTCTAAAGCTTCAACAAATTCATGGTCAAACATTTGAGCTTCTTCATCCCCTGCTTCTCTTAGTTTTTGTTGTTGTTCAAATCTCTCAGCTTGATCTAGCGGGTCGTTTAATTCACTGTAGCCATTACCTAGCTCTGAGCCGGCTATAATTGGTTGAAATCTTTGAGTAATTTTATCATTATCATCCATTTTTTTAGCCAAGGGTGAAACATCAGTTGGCACTCCTACTAAAAATCCTGGTCCAGCGATTTTCTTTCGACAGTATTTCCATAAATTATCGATAGCCCTGGTAATATTGAATCCCTTTTTATCGTAGTCTATTTTTAATTCTTTTAGCTTTGCTTCAATTTCTTTAATGTTAGTATCTAGTATATCAATCCCGGTAAATTTTTTTACAGTTTCTCGATAATCGTATCTTTCCCATTTTTTTCCTAGGTCAACATTAAATTCCCCGATTTTAAACTTTAAAGTCCCAAAAGTTTTTTTAGCTACATATTTGTACATTTTTTCTACTAGCTTCATTCCATCTTCATAATCAGAGTAAGCCCAGTAAAACTCCATTTGGGTATAATCTTGGAGGTGTTCAGCGTCCATCCCTTCATTTCTAAATTGTCGTCCTATTTCAAAAGTTTTGTCATATCCCGCTACCATAAGGCGTTTTTGCCATAGCTCCCCCATCGAAATTCTTAGGTATACATCCATATCAAGTGCATTATGATGGGTTGTAAAAGGCTTAGCATCAGCACCGCCGGTTGTTGTCTCAAGAACAGGGGTTTCTACTTCTAAAAATCCTTCTTTAATTAAGAATTCCCTTAAAGAGTTCCAGAAAATCGAGCGTTTAACGAATATTTCTTTTATTTCTGGATTCATTAAAATATCTAAGTATCTTTTTCTTAGTTTTTCTTCTATGTTTTGTAATCCCGCCCATTTATCTGGTAGTGGCATTAAGGCCTTGGTTAAAATTTTAAACTCCTTAACATTTATACTTTGCTCCCCTTTATGAGTTACAAAGGCAGTACCCTTAACCTGAATAAAATCGGCTACATCTAAGTTTTTTACAAATAATTTATATCGGTCAGCACCAACTTCTTTTTTACTAATTGCTAGTTGGATTTTTGCTGTTCCATCCTCTAAATTAGCAAAAGTTAAATTACCATGACTTCTCATGCTTCTTAGTCGACCGGTTATATATATTTTTTTAGCTTCCTTCTCCAGCTTTTTGAAATTATCGAAAATTTCTTTAATTGTATGAGTTCTTTTTGATTTTGCTGGATAAGGATTTATGCCTAGGTTTTTTAAGTTCTCAAGCTTTCTAATCCTGTCCTTTCTCTCGTTAATTTGATCCATAAATGTTTGTTATTTTAGCTAAATCCAGCACCATTTAAGCTTGTTTTTTAGCTTTAAATTAGGTTTTTTGGACTATGGTGCGTGGGTGAATTTAACATTATAATACCACAGAAAAAGGAAAAATGTCAACGATCCAGCTTTTTTGCAAAAGGGCTGTGGTCAAAGGTTTTTAAAAATAAAAAATGGTCCTCCATTTTAGGGAAAACCATCTATTTTTGAAGTTTGTTAAATAATTTTTTATTTTTTACCATTTCCGGTTTTTGATTGACATTCTGGGCAAATTCCAGAGGTTTGTATTTTGCTATAGGGGCAATTATTATCGCAATTATCGGTATTACAGACCATTTTTTTATCAAATTTTACACTATTGCAACCAAATTCTTTATAGCATAGCGTACATTTTCTTTTTGTTCTCATTATTCCCCCGTAATTTCTTTATAAGATCATAACAATCCTCTACCGATTCCATTTTTTGCTCCTCTTCTCCGCTAATAGTAATGTTAAAAGTTTTTTCTATTTCATTAATGATAATTGTCAGATTTATGCTGTCTATCCCTAATTCGCAGTAAAACTTGGATTTTAATGTTACTTTTGTTTTAGTGTATTTTTGAATAATTTTTATAACAAGATTTTCTATTATTATCTCTCTTTCTGATATTTTTTTCACTGGTTTACCCTCGAAAAGTAGAATTTTAAAGTGCAAAATTTTGGAATTTATAATTATTTAATTTCTAGTATTTTGTATTTCATTTCACCATTTGGCGTAGTAATCACAAATTCTTCATCCTTTTTTCTATCCATTATAGCCTGGCCAAGCGGTGATTCGTTAGATATTTTACCTCCCAAAGGATCTGATTCATTGGGGCCGGTTATAGTATACTCAAAAATAGTGCTTCCGTTTTTCCCGCCACTTAAATTTGATCCCGCCTTGGCTGGATTGAAGCGGGATCCCGCTGGGGCGGTGATAATCTTTACTTGGGAGCCAATAGTAACTTTTCCGTTACTTTTAGTTTTTTTGACGATAACAGCGTTTTTAGCCAGATCTTCTAGTTCCATAATACGACCTTCAAGGAAGCTTTGTTCTTCTTTGGCTGATTGATAATCAGCATTTTCGCTTAGGTCGCCAAGCTCTTTGGCGTCTTGAATTCTTTGAATTAGCTCCGGTCTTTTAACTGTTTTTAGCTGTTCTAGTTCTTTTTTAAGTTTTTCTAACCCTTCTTGGGTGATAAATTGTTCTCCCATAAAAAATGTTTTCATTTAAAAAATATGAAAAAAGTATATCTTGAATTAAAAAAGTTGTCAACACTTTAAAAATGAAAAAATTTGTGGATAAGTATTGATTTTTTAAAAAGATAGTGTTAAACTGATTTAATTGCTTTGAATTACGAAACCATATTTTTTGTCATTCCTGCTTTCGCAGGAATGACATTTTAAAAAACAATTGACAACATTCTAGAAGCCCTTGATTTTTTATTTTCTCTCGGTTACGATTAATTAAATTCGATAGAAACGTACCTTTTATTAAAAATATTTCGGGAGGAAAAACTGTGAAAAAGAAAAAGGAATTATCAAGAATTTTTGGCCTTAGATGGGCTATTTTGCCAACGGCTTTGTTCTTTATTATGTCTACGGGTGGTGTTTATTTTTATCTTATGCTTCCAATAAAAAATAAACCATTTTATGAAGATTTTGAGATTTTATTTAGCACGACAAGCATTTATATTTTTCTATCTGTTTTGGGTATAATAGCTTTTATTATGTTTGTTGGAATAATAATCTATAGAATACTGGAAGAATATGAGGACAAGATAATTATAAAAAAACAGCAAATAGATAAGCTTCAAGGAGAATTGGATGAATTGGTTGAATTTGATAAAAGTAAGGATGTTTTAAGGTCAAAAATGGCCGGAAAAAGAACAGAAATGGACTCTATAAAGCGAAAAATATTGAAAAAACCTTGGCTTTACAGGTTTGTGGCCAGAAAATTCGGTTATGTTGAGGAATGAGGAGATTTTATTTATGAAACTGTATTTATGCTGTATTCCGGGTATAATTAATGATTTCGAGGGATTTGCCATAGACGAAAACGGTAAATTTGTTCTTGCTTTTAGCGGCAGTTCAAAAGAAGAAATGAAAGAAAGGTTAACAAAATACCCGATGCCCGATGTTTTGGATTATGAAAAAGAGTGGATCGAACTCAATGGCAGAGCGGTAAATCATGAGGGGTTAAGAAAAGCTTTAATAAAAGCCGAAGGTAGTTTTACTTCCCTAACTGATTTCTTTATTTACTATTGAATATTCACAAAAAGCGGTTGCCTTGCGCCACCGCTTTTAAAATTGGTTTTGTGTATTATTCTCTTCGGGGTGTCGGACTTGAATTCATTTTTACCTTATAAAATACCAATTTAAAATTTCTTTAGCAACTGGCGCAGCTGTTCGGGAGCCTTCCTCTCCTTCCTCTATTAAGACAATCACGGCTAATTCCGGATTATCAAATGGAGCAAAGCTTATAAACCAGGCATGGGGTTCGTCGCTTCCTCCATGTTGAGCAGTTCCTGTTTTACCCGCTGCTTCAATTGGGAGACTGTTTAAAGAAACGCAACTTCCGTAGGTTATACAATCTCGCATCCCTCTTTGTACTGTTCCTAGATGGTCTTGAGAGATGAAATTTTCTCTAATTATCTCTGGTTTTATTCTTTTGATTATTTCGTTTTCTTCGTCTCTAATTTCTTTAACTAGATGGGGTTTAAAGATTTTTCCACCATTAGCAATGGCTGAGGTGAAAACTGCAGTTTGGAGTGGGGTAACCAATAAGTCTCCCTGCCCTATTGCTAAGTGATAGGTGTCCCCAATATACCATTGTTCTTTTTTTGCTTCTTCTTTCCATTTTTTTGTTGGGAAAAATCCATTTTCTTCATAAGGCAAATCTATTCCCGTTGGTTGATTAAGTCCAAATTTTTCAGCATATTCTTTAAGTTTTTCAATACCCATTCCCTCAAAGTTTTTATATCCGCCAATTGCTATATAAAAAAAGGTATTAACCGATTGGGCTAAGGCTTTTCTTAAGTTTGTAGTGCCATGACCACCAGCTCGCCAATCAGGGAAAAACCAACTCCCAACAGGGATGCCACCACTGCTAAAAAAGGTGGTCCAGGGGCTTATAGTATCGCTTTCTAGAAGCGCGCTGGCAAAAACCGGCTTAATAATTGATCCAGACGGATATTCTCCTAAAACAGACCTATTAAAGAGAGGCTTGTTTTCATCTTGGATTAATACCTCGTATATTTCAGGGTCAATTTTATAAGAAAAATCATTAGAATTAAAAGCTGGCAAGCTTACCATAGACAAAATTTCACCATTTTGAGGATTCATTACTATAGTAACGCCTTTTTCTTTGTTGTTTTTTTTCAGGTATCTTTGCAGTATTTCTTCTGATTTTTCTTGAAGACCTCGGTCTATTGTTAAAATTAAGTTATTACCAGGAGTAGGCTTAATTTGACTAACAAAACCCTTTTCTTCCCCTAAGGCATTAACCTCAATATTTCTCTCCCCATCTGTACCTTTTAAAACGTTTTCATAGTATTTTTCCAGCCCAATCTTACCAATATAATCAGTTAGGCCGTAACCCCTATTTTTATTAACACTTAGTTCATTTTCGCTAATCTTTCCAGTATAACCGATCCAATGAGACATACTTTGGATTGGTATGTATTCCCTGGTATTACTTATTTCAACTGTTAATCCAGGTATGTTTTTTATTTTTTCCATTAAAACAAGGGAATCCTTATAGTCTATTTTTTCTGCTATTATGATCGCTTTTCTGGAGAATGGATTGATTTTTTCGTAAAGTTTATCTAAATCGTTTTTAATAATTTCTTCTTCACTTTTTCGTAAAACTTTTTTTATATCATCCATACCCTTTTCTTTGCATACCTCGTCTTGATTAATGCACTCTTCTAAAAAAGTATTATTTTGATTTAAGAAAAAATCATAAGGAGTTAGATTAAGAACAAAATTAGCTCTATTGTAAACTAGTTGTTCCATGTTCCGATCATAAATAATTCCACGTTTTGACTTTATCTTTTCTGTTCTTATTCTATTTCCTTCAGCAACCCCAAAATAATGATTCCCTTGTATTACTTGCAGGTAAGCAACCCTTAAAAAAAGAATCCCCATTAAAAAAAAGAGGGCGATTAAAAAGAATTTTAAATTACCCTTGTCAAACGAAGACCCAATGAAGTTTTTTTCCTCGTTGCTTTCGGTAAAGCCTCCACTTGGAAATTCATCTATAATGCCAGTTTCTCGGTTTACTGACTTTGATATATTAAATACTGGAAATATTTCATCGCTCATATTATCTAATTTGTAATTCCTGTCCCGCCTAGGCGGGAGGAATCTGTTTAAAGTTATTAGATTCCGGATCAGGTCCGGAATGCCATATGTATATTATTTGAAATTTTTTAAAACAGAAAAAAACATTAAAGACCCTAGTGAGTTTAATAATATTTGCCACATTAAAGTGAATAAAGTTGGTATAATTAAAATATTGGAAGCAGAAAAAACAAGGAAACTAAAAGAAAAAGATGTAAGTAAAATTATTAAGTTATATAAAAAAGTTACGGCAATAGATAGAACAAAAACAGCGCTCCAGGACCTATTGGTTATAAAGTTTTTTAAAGCAAAATTTACAAAAAAGATTATAGCAATAAGCAATAATGGTAAAATAAAGATTGGATAAACCGAAAAA
>CAYNJS010000011.1:0-22593 GCA_964397635.1 uncultured Gammaproteobacteria bacterium | reverse complement strand
AATTAACATTTTTTTCAATTCTGCGATTAAGCTTTGAAATAGAATTTAAGCCTTTACAAAGAGAATTTTTATGATAAGATTTAAAAATCAAACTTTTTAATTAAGAATATGGTAATTAAGGATTTTTGGAATAAAATAAATAAAAGAAAAAATAAAATTGTTGTAAGAACTATAATCGCGATAATTGTTTTAGTTTCTATTTTTTTTGTCGGTGCATACTTTGTTTTTTATGAAGTAATGTCTGATGAATCTAGGGTGAGTTTTTTAAGATCAAAACCTTTATTGGTTAAAATGTTACCTGTAATAAGGAGCGTTCGAAAGATTAGCGATATTCAGTATTTGCCGTATTTTTTTCAGAAAAGTGATCTATCAGTTTATGAATTAGAAATTAAAGACGGTAATTTTAAAAAGATGTTAGATAGCTTGCCGGAAGGTTTTACAGAAGAAATTTATACTGATAAAGTTTATGTGCCGGCAAAAGTTACTTATAACGATAAAAAATATAAAGTAAAGGTTAGGTTTAGGGGGGATAATTCTATTCATTGGGAGGCAGACAAAAAATCTTATCTAATTAAGTTTGATAACGAAGATCCGCTTGAAGGGGGAACAAGAAGACTTAGTTTTATAATACCTGATGACAGAAAATTTGCTGTTGAACATTTTAATAATTATAGAGCTGAAAAATTAGGTTTAATGCATCCCAGGAGCGATTTTGCTATATTAAAAATTAACGGCAAGGATTATGGCCCATATTTTATAATTGAAAATTGGAGCGAGGAAATACTTGCTAAATGGGAGGTTCCTGATGTTTCTAATTTTTATGGTGGCACAGATCCAGTTGTTTGGTTTAATAAGGTTGTATTTGATGAGATTTGGGAAAATTTAGGAATGTGGGAAAAAATGCAAAGCGATGATAAACTTAACTTTGATCATTATTCGGAAGTATATAAATTATTAGATCTAGTTAACAATGCTAGTGATGAAGAATTTAATAAATTAATTTTTTATTTAATAGACCAGGATAATTTTTTTAACTGGGTAATTCATCAAAATTTATCTAGCAGTACTCATCAAGGGGGCGCTAACTTAAGGGTATTTTTTAATAATGCGGTCGGTAAATTTTACTTTATTCCTTGGGATGTTGATAATTTCCCAGTAATAGAAAATATAGATGATTTTTATAGTCAGTTAGTTTCAAGGGTTTTGTCTAATCCCAAATATATGTATGAAAGGAATTTAAGACTTTGGAATTATGTGGGAAACAAAGATAATTTAGAAAAAGATTTAAAGGAGTACGACAAAATTTATAATGATATTAAGACAGCTATTTATAAAGATAGAACAAAAATATATACCAACAAGTGGGCCGATAATTTATATGAGAAAAGAAGAAATTTTATAGTAAATAACTTTGAATATTTAAGAGATGTATTTAAGAAAGCTAGGGTCGTTTCCGAAGTTATTATCAACAATGATGATAACTTAGCTATATTCGATATTAAAACA
This sequence comes from uncultured Gammaproteobacteria bacterium, assembly GCA_964397635.1. Lineage (GTDB taxonomy): Bacteria > Patescibacteriota > Patescibacteriia > JAACEG01 > JAACEG01 > CAYNJS01. Next base: position 21,087 of record CAYNJS010000011.1, on the reverse strand, counting down.
GATAATTTAAGTGAAGTTTTTTTGGATAACTTTAGTTTTGAATTTATAGATGAAAATTATAAATTTGAAGATTATAAGATATTTTATGATATAAATAGAAATAATATTTTTGATAATGATGATAAAGAGGTTACAGAAGAGTATAGGCCTCTTTTATATACCAAAAGAAAAATACCAACAGGTCTTGATGAAAATTATGAATTAGAGCTTACCAATCATAGGTTTTTTCTAAAAAGCGATAAAATAAAACAAGAAGATTTTATAAAAAGTTTAGTTGATGTTGATTTTAAATTTTCCAATGCTGTAATAGGAAAGAAGATAAAAAAAGATAATATAAAAGTAAGAATAGTTAATAATAATATTTTTAGTGATTTTAATACCATTAACGATATAAATAAATTTATTTCTGAAAACAAATTCTTTAAACTTAACAAAGAGGATAAAACAGTAACTCTTGAATCCGGATATTACCCAATGAGTAAAACAACAATTATTCCTAAAGGATATAAGGTTATTATTAACCCTGGGGCAACTTTAGTCTTTGGTGAAGGCGTATCTCTAATTAGTCATAGTTCGATAACGGCAATAGGAACAGAATTAAACCCAATAAACTTTAAGGCGCAAAATAATAGTAAGCCCTGGGGTAATTTCTTTATTTTAAACAACAAAGAAAAAAATATTTTTAAAAATTGTAATTTTGAATATGGGGGAGAAAGCTATATTAATGGAGCTTATGCTTCCGGAATGTTAGCCTTGCACGATACAGGGGAAGTAATAATTGAAGATTCAATTTTTAGATATGCCACAGGAGATGATGCTTTAAATGTTAAGTGGGGAAAAGCTATAGTAAAAAATAACTTATTTGAAAAAAATAGCTTTGATGCAATTGATCTTGATTGGGGGGATAAAGGGGTAATTGAGGATAATAGATTTATAGATAATGGCAATGACTCTATGGACATTGGTGGAGGGAATGATATTATGGTAAAAGATAATTTAGTTTTAAATTCAGGCGATAAGTGTATTAGTATTGGTGAAAATGCAGAAGAGGTAATTTTATATAACAATATGTTAAAAGATTGCTTTATTGGCATAGCTATTAAAGATAAATCAGATGTTACAATAATTAATAACACTATTTTAGATAACAAAACAGGACTATCTTTATATCAGAAAAAGCCCGTCTGGGGCGGCTCAAAAGCAGAAGTCTATAATACAATTATTTGGGGAGGAAACACCCCGGTTAGTATTGATGAAAAATCAGAAATTAAAATAGAAAACTCTAATATAATGAATGGTTATGAGGGGCAAGACAACGTTAATATAAAACCAGAATTTGATGAAAAATTTAAATTATTAAATAATGTAATCAAAGGAAATAAAAAAGACCTTGATGAATTAGGAATAGAAGTTGATGGAGAGGTTATGTTGGGGGCAAGCTTATGATTGATTTAAAAGAAAAAACAAAAACTAAACTACATTTTCGCAGGTTTGAATTTAAATATTTAATGCCGATTCAAACTGCTGATAAAATAATCCCATCTTTATTGGAGCACATGCAGTGGGATCCATATGTAGTTAATACCGGAAAAGAATATTATAATGTAAATAGCTTGTATTACGATTCGGCTGGTTTTGGCTGTTATTACGAAAAGATTGCCGGAGTTAGTGCTAGGAGTAAATTTAGATTGAGATTTTATAATAAATTAGAAGAAGGCTCAAAAATTTTTATTGAGATAAAAAGGAAGAGGGATAACATTATAATCAAAGATAGGATTGTAGAAAATTTAGATGAAACTTTTAATATTTTAAATACCAACGAATATCCCAATTATTTGAAAAATTTAGATAAAAATAAAAAATCGGTTTTAGAAGAATTTTTATGGGCAAAGAATTATGCCTCGCTAAGACCGCAGCTTATGGTTTCATATTTTCGAAAACCGCTAATGAGTAAGTATGATGACCGGTTTAGAGTTACCTTTGATTATAATATAAAAACCTATAAAGCTGACTGGCTAAATAGGCCAGTTGGGCCAGCAAAAGACGTTTTGACAGATAATTTGGTGTTAGAGTTAAAGTATAACAATTTTTTACCTTTATGGTTTTATGATATTATAGAAAAGTATAGATTATTTAGGGTGCCATATTCAAAATATTGTACTTCTTTAGAGAAAATCCATACTAATTTAGTTAATTAATTATAAATGGGACTGTCGTCGAATACCGTTTTTGTCCTAAATTAACATATTTTGGCAAATTTTTATTAAATTATTTTCAACGATATATCAACATCGCTTCAAAAAATTTAATAAAAATTTTCTCAAAATCTGAAAATTTATCAACAAAAGAGTATTCGACGACAGTCCCTAAAAAATTATGTTAGATCAATTTTTAGGCACTGGACAAATTAGCGCATTAGATTTTAAGACAATTGTTTTTAATCTTATCCTTTCTTTAATCTTAGTGTTAATTATCTCCTGGGTTTATAGAAGAACTCATCAGGGTCTATCTTATTCGCAGTCTTTTAATTTTACTTTAATTATTTTAGGACTTTTAATTACAGTAGTGATGATGGTTATTGGCAGTAATTTGGCTGTTGCTTTTGGGGCTCTCGGCGCTTTTTCTTTAATAAGGTTTAGAACGGCTGTTAAAGATACTAAGGACACGGCCTTTGTTTTTTTCTCGGTGGCAACAGGAATGGGGATTGGAACAGGTAATTATATGATAGCTATTTTATCGGTTTTATTAATTTCGGGAATGATTTTGATTTTGTCTAAAATAAAATTTGGTTCTGTTAAGAGATTTAATTATGTTTTAACCTTATCTTCAGAAAGCGAAAGAGCTAATAATGATAGAATGAAAGAGGTATTTAAAAAATATTTAAAGACCGATTCACTCTTAAATGCTAACGCTAGGGAGCAGGGAAGGATTTTAGACTTAACTTTTAATATTAACTTAATCAAAGACAATGAAATTAATGAATTTATTAAAGAGTTAAATAATATAGAGGGTATTGAAAATGTTAATTTAATTTCAGCCAAGGATGACATAGAATATTAGAAAAAAGTAAAAAATATTTGCAAAAAAGTCGATTAAGGTATTGACTTTTTTGCTTTTTGGGTATATACTTCATTATTGAAAATAAAAATAAAAAAAAGCACTTTAACAAAAACAACCTCAAAAATTTTAAGGGGTTTTTATTATATTTGGATTAACTTAATTGTTTTATTGGATCAATATTTACAAGGAGGATGAGTATGAAAAGAGGTTATGTTTTAGTTGTTTTGGTGATTTTAAGCTTGTTTATTCTGGCAGGATGTTCTAGTAAAAGTTCTATTTATACTAGTCGTCAACCAGATAACCAAACTGAGAAAAAAAATGATTCCGCTAATCGACGCATTAGCCCGGTAGAAAAGTTTGAATTAATAGCGAGGTAGAAAAAATGGAAAAAAAATTAGAGAGATTTATTCATTTAATTTTTTCAACAACTATTAGAAAATTATTGGTATTATTTTTTTATTTTTTTACAGCGACAGGCGTTTTTGCGGCTGATGCAGATTTTTCTTGGCTTCCAAACTCGGAGACTAGCTTAGCTGGGTATAAGATTTATTACGGCACAGTTAGTGGGCAGTATGATCAAGTGCTTGATGTTGGTAGCCCTGGTGTTGTAAGTGGGACCGTTCAGGCAACAGTTAGCGGTCTTACCGGAGGTGTTACTTACTATTTTGCTGCAACAGCTTATGACTCGGATGGTTTTGAGAGTGATTTTTCTCAGGAGGTTGTCTGGACTGCTCCAGGAACTCCGCCACCAGCAGGAGCGCCCATAGATGAACCACCTGGAACAGTAACCGGCGTTGCCGTAGAATAGGGAGGAAAAGAAAATGAAAAAATCTATTATTTTTTTGATAGCAAGTTTGTTGGCATTAGCGGTTAATTGTTATGCTGCCGGTACTGCTAGGGTGAGCTGGAACAATAATCCTGACGGAGATATAAAAGGCTATAATGTCTATTATGGAATTGCTCCCGGTGCTTATTCGCAGAGTGTTTATGCAGGCACATCAGCTTGTAGTTCTCTGGGGTGTAGTGCGGATGTTATTGGTTTAACTGAAGGGGAGACTTATTTTTTCGCCCTAAAAGCAGTTGATTTCGCTGATCAAGAAAGCCTTAGTTTTTCAGCAGAAGTTTCAAAGCATATAGAATCATCATATGCTATTGATAATGTTTCTGTTAGCCAGGTTTTTATTAACCTTGAATCTGGATCTTATGACCTTTTAGTGATGGCAGATGGAACATATCAGATTACCCCCAAGGGCAATGCCCCGCCGACAGTTAGCCTTTCGACTATATCATCAGAAATTATTGAAGGCGATAATATTACCTTAACGGCTACGGCTAGTGACCCGGAAAACGATCCATTATCTTATGAATGGTATCTTGATGGTATTTTTTATGGACCTGGAGCTATTATTGATCTTGTTGGTTTGATGGTCGGTGACCATAACATTTACTGTAGAGTAACTGATGGGCAAAACACGATCGATAGTAATGTTACTTTAGTAAAGGTTATAGATGGGCCAAATATTTTCATTCCATCTATCCTAGAGATTGCTGCTAATTATGGTGATGAAATTGCAGTTGGTCAACTAATGATTATTAATAATGGTAATGGCGATATGTATTGGGATGTTAGCACAACATCCAATATGTTGTCAGTTAACCAGGTTAGTGGGGTTAATGATGCAACCATTACGGTTACAGCTGATATTCTAGGCCTTGAGCCCGGTGATTATTTTGGCGATATTATTGTTACATCTTACGACGCGGATAACAGTCCGCAGACAGTGCCGGTTGTAGTCATCATTAATGATATAACAGCTGTTACCCTAACAATCCCCGTTGGTCCAAATGATCAGCCTTGGATGGAAGGCGCTCCATCTAGCACTTCTGATTCTGGCTGCGGGTGGGATAGTGATTATTTATCTTTCGGTAATTTTTATTTTCAGGGCGGTAGTGTATTCACCCTCACAGAAGATATCAGGTGGGCAAGAATTCGTGTCCATCTTTCCGGAGCTTCCATTGGACAAGTAATGTTTCGTAATATGTCTGCTAGTTCTAGTAGATGGAAATTTGTCGTTGATTTTGCTAATTTAAGTCCCGGATGTCATGATATTTGGATAGATCTTACTACCATTGGAATCAAGATAGGAGATTTTGTAGATGGAATTGGCTTTCCAGTTTATTCTGGTGATTCAATTAAGTTTACGGATTTAGAATTTGCGCCTAATCCATAGAGGTAAGTGATATAGCGAGCACATTAATTTTATCCCGCGTTTTTATAAAAAACGCGGGCTTTTTATTTACACTTTTTTACTATAATGATATTATGAACTAAACATTTATATTATGAAAAAAATTTGTATTGTATTAGGTACAAGGCCTGAAATTATAAAAATATCTCCCATCATTGCTGAACTTAAAGACAAGGGATCAGATTTTTTTATTATCCACACTAATCAGCATTATGATGAAAATATGGATAAAATATTTTTTGAGGACCTAAAAATAGATTTGCCTAAGTATAATTTACAAATAGGATCCGGGGGTCATGGTGACATGACGGGCCGTATGCTAATAGAAATAGAAAAAATACTTTTAAAAGAAAAACCATATATAGTTTTGGTTCAAGGGGATACAAATACTGTTCTAGCTGGAGCTTTGGCGGCCTCTAAATTAAACATGAAGGTTGGGCATGTTGAGGCGGGACTTAGATCTTATGACAGAGAAATGCCAGAAGAAATAAACCGTATAATAGCCGATCAAGTTTCTGATTTTTTATTTCCACCAACAACTAAAGCAGAAAAAATTTTAATAAAAGAAGGTTTTGATGGCAGAAAAATTTTTATGGTTGGCAATACTATAGTTGATTCAATTAATCGTAATATTAAATTTTCCTCAAACAATATTTTAGAAAAGCTAGGTGTCAGTAAGGAAAATTTTTCCATATTAACGTTGCACAGACCTTCAAACGTAGATAATAAAGATAATTTTATTTCGATTTTAAAAGGATTAGATAAAACAAAAGAGCTTGGTTTAAGTAAAATTTTATTCTTAGTCCACCCTAGGACTAAAAATAAAATTAAAGAATTTAAGATTAAGTTACCCGGAAATTTAATTATTATCGATCCAGTTGGATATTTAGATATGTTAAATTTATTAAAAAAATCAAAAGTAATATTTACAGATTCAGGGGGGATCCAAGAGGAAGCCTGTATTTTAAAAGTCCCTTGCGTAACTATAAGAGAAAATACAGAGAGACCAGAAACAATAGATGTTGGTTCTAATATTTTGGTTGGTACAAATTATAATAGAATTTTTGAAGGAACAAAGAAGATGATATCCAGAAAAGGTGATTGGGAAAATCCTTTTGGTGATGGTAAAGCTTCTCAGAAAATTATAGATATAATAAGGAGGTAAAATTTTATGAAGATTTTAATGACAAGTGAAAATTTTTTTCCAAGAATTGGAGGAGCTGAATTGCATGTATATAATATGATAAAACAAATTCGATCCAAAGGTCATAAAGTTATTTTTTTTACTAACGAAAAAGGAGATAATTTTTTTACTGAGTGGCCAGTAATAAGGGAGACTTGGAATAGAAAAAAAATAATTAAAATAATTAAAATATTATGGAAAGAATCTAAGGGAGCAGATGTTATCCATGCTCATTATTCTTATAGGTTGGCACTGCTTGTTGGAATAATAGGAAAAATTCGTAGAGTTCCAGTTTTTATAACCCTTCATGGTATGGGCATACTTGATTATCCTAAAGCCTCTTTTATTCATCAAAAGACCCATTCTTTTTATAGGTATTGGTCATTACAATTATCAACTCAGGTAATTTCAACGTCTGAAGATTTGGCAAAAGTTGCTTATAAATTTATAAAGCCAAAAAAGGTGACGATAATATCAAACGGCTTTGATGAAAAGATTTTTAATAAAAATGTTGAAATTTCAGAGGCGTTAAAAAATCGTTATAAAGGACAAAAAATTATTTTAACAGTTAGAAGGCTTGTCCCTAAAAATGGGGTGCATTATTTAATTGAATCGATGCCATATTTAATCGAAAAGGAGCACAATGTGAAATATTTATTAATTGGAGATGGTCCAATGAAGGATTATTTAAAAAAGAGAATAAAAGAATTAAAAATAGAAAAATTTGTTGATATGTTGGGTAGGATAGATAATAATAAGGTTCCTGAATTTTTAAAATTAGCTGATGTTGTTGTTTTTCCTTCAACCGCTGAATCTTCTAGTTTAGCTTGCGCAGAAGCTATGGGTGTTGGTAAAAAGGTTGTTGCTAGTAGGGTGGGAGGGCTTATAGAGCTTTTAGGCAAAGATGAAGAAAGGGGACGCCTTGTTAAATTAGTTGATTGGGAGGGGTCAGATTATGGAGCACCTATGCAGATAGAAAAGAGCCGATATAAAAGCCTAGCAGAGATTATTAATAAAAGTTTATTAGACGATGATACTAGATCAGAAAAAGCTTTTGAATATGCTCATCAAAATTTAAGTTGGAAAGTGTTAAGTAATAAAACAATAGATTTATATAGTAAATTTGTGAAAAATAAATAAAACAAAAAACACATGAAATATTCAATAGAAGAAATAAGAAAGAACGATAATTTAATAAAAATTGTAAATGAAGTTTTTCATGATTTTGATTCAGAGAATTATGAAAAATCTCACCCAGAAATATATTTATTGGAAAAAAAAGAATGGAAAAATATATTTATTAAATACATAAAAGACATTCAAAATGAAAAACCTCTAATAATTTTAGACATAGGTACGGGAGCTGGTTTTGTCCCAGAAGTTTTTAGTAGTTATTTAAAAGAAAACGATAAAGTTATTTTTTCAGATATTTCAGAAAAAATGATTAAATTGGTAAATAAAAAATTTAACAAAGTTCATTTTAAGAAGGATTTTTTAATTTCTGATGCCTCAAAAATAAACCTAGATGATAATTCTGTTAATGTTGTTACCATAAATTCTGTTTTGCACCATATTCCAGATTATGGAAATTTTCTTAGGGAAATAGACAGGGTTTTGATGCCAGGAGGAATTTTGATTATAAAACATGAACCCAATAAATTATTTGCCAATTCTTTTGTGTTGAGCAATGTATACAATCTGTTGAAAAAAATAAGAGAAAAGTTGCAGAATGATAAAAGGGATATTTCTTTAGGGGATTTTGAAAGAAAGATATTATATTCATTAAAAGAAAAAGGCATTGAGCTTAAAAAAGATATATCTAAAAGAGATATCCAGATCTTGGTTGATATTGAGTCGCCTACGGCAAGCGGTAAACTTGATAAGAGCAGGGGTTTTGATCCATTCTTGATAAAAAAAGAATATTTTAAGGATTACGATAATCTTAAAATAAGAACATATGCCTTTTTATGTAAGATAGACGAGAATAAAAATATTGGAAGGAAAGTTATTTCAAAAATTTTAAAATTATTTTCCCCCCAAAAAGGCTATTTATTTGAATTAATTTTAAAAAAACATGGAGGCCAGTAAAAAAGAAAGAAAAATAAAAAATTTTTATACAGAATATTCGGATAAAATTTTTTATAAAAGATTTAATTCGCTTTATCCACTTAGAAGGTATGCTCATCGCCTGCAGTATAAAACTATTATTAAATATTTAAATAAAGATAATAAAGTCTTGGATGCTGGTTGCGGAGAAGGGGTTTTATCAATGTTAATGGTAAAATCCGGAATTAATAATGTTACGGGAGTTGATATTTCCGAGCCTAATATAAAAAAAGCAAAAGAACTAGCAATAGAGAGAAATATTGATATTAATTTTGCTATTGGTGACGGCGAGAATTTACCCTTTGCTGATAATTCCTTTGATGTAGTTATTAGTTCCCATGTTTTAGAACATTTACCAAGTTTTGACAAGGGGTTAAATGAAATTTATAGAGTTACAAGAGATAAGGCAATTATAGCTGTTCCAACTTGTTTAAATTTTTGTGCGATAAGTCAGTTTGGCAACGCTAACTTTTGGGTGTTAACAAAAAGAGTTGTTTTAGCTATTCCTTGGGGAGTGTTTCGTCTACTTATAAATATTTTTGGCGAGGGAGTTGATGAAGGTTATGGACCGGAAAAGGCTGAACATATTTGGAGATATCCATGGGTTGTTAGAAGGAGAATAAAAAAAGCTGGCTTTAAGATAGTTAAACAAGAAGCCAGTACGTTGTGTATTCCTTATTTTAATTTTTTATTACCTTTAGTTAAGTTGTTAGACAAAATTAAAGACAAGCCGGTTATAAGAGAGTTTGGGTATGGTACAACTTTTATAATTAAGAAGTAGTAGTTTTATTAAAAATATAATAACTATATATTATACTAGCTAACCTGGCAATCATGATTGAGTATATTGCCCCATAAATTCCAAGTGTTGGCAACAGTATAATTAATGCTAATATTTTTATGACAGAGAAGTTCAGATTTATTTTAAAAATTTCTCTGCTTTTTTTTCTAGAATTAAAATAAGTATAGAAAAGTATTGTTGGAAAGGTAATTAATGATATAGAAAATATTTGTGAATATCTTATTGCCTCGGTATATTTTGGGAAAAATAAATGGAACAATAAGGGCGCTAAAATTATATAAATAATAATTATTACGCTAAGTGGGATCATACTTTTAAAAAAGTATGATTTTATTTTTTTCTTTAGTTCTTCGTTATGTGTGTTGCTGGAAAATCTAGGTAGTAGGTTCGAACTAATGCTTCTTAGAAAAGATTTAGCTTGTTCTGGAGCAGCTAAGGCTATGCTGTATATAGCAAGTTCTTCAAAACCTAAAAATATAGGAAATAGGATTTTGTCAATTTGGCTGGCTACAATTTCGATAATACTAACTAAGGATAATTTTTTTCCATAAGTAATACTATCTTTTTCAAAATCTTTATTTTTTAGCAACCCCTCAGCCCTTCTCGTTAAAAATAAGCCAATTATTATATCAGATAATACGTAGGCAAAAATTAACCAAAAAATATAACCGCTAAAAACAATAGCAGTAATTATTGCCAGTGAAGTAAAAAGCGAGTAGGTTGTGAAGTATCGTGTGTATTTATCAAATTTTTTTTTTCCGTTTAATATTGAGGTGTAATAACTAGAAATTGAGAATAGGGGAAATAATATAGAGAGCATTACAAAAATTAAAGAAAAAATATTGTTTCCTGTTTGATAATAATAAGCAGATATTATTAAAAGAGTTAAACTCCCTAAAGAAGAAAATTTTAATATTTGATTTCTTGCTACTTGGAAAATTCCATCTTTGTTTCGTGCAAGTGATTGAATGATGGCATTTCCCATTCCAGGTAGGGCAAAAATATAAACTAAAGAAAAGATAGAAATGATATATTTGTATTGACCAAAGGTTTCTTTTGGCAGTAGATTGGCCATTAATATGGCTATAACAAGTCCTTTAATAATAGAAACAATTCTACTAAGAGCAAGCCAAAAACCGCTTTTAAAATAATATACATTGTCGATACCCGTATATTTTTCACTTCTCCGTAAAAGATTGTATAATTTTATTTTTATTTTTTTGAACATGTTTTAAGCTAAAAGTTAAAAATGAATAGATTCCGGCTCGGGGGCCGGAATGACAGGTAAATAGATTCCCGCCTTCGTCGCGGGAATGATACGGGAGATTGCTTCGTCTCTTCGTTTCTCGCAATGACGTTACCGGCCTCCACCACGTAAGACCGTGTTGATAGTTTTTAAAATTATACTAAAGTCCAGAATTAAAGATCTATTTTTTACATAGAATAAATCGTATTGCATTTTTTCCATCGAGTCTTCAATGGAGGCTCCATAAGGAAAGTTTATTTGCGCCCAACCGCTTAAGCCAGGTTTAACGATTAGTCTTTGGGAATAAAATGGAATATGTTCTTCTAGGGTTTTAATAAATTCTGGGCGCTCTGGTCGCGGGCCAATAAAGCTCATTTCTCCACGGAGGACATTAATGAGTTGCGGTATTTCATCGATTCTGGTTTTTCGTAAAATATTACCTAATCGAGTGATTCTAGAGTCATTAATTTTAGCCCACTGGGCTCCAGTTTTTTCCGCATCTTCCACCATTGTTCGCAGTTTCATGGCCAAAAAGTTTTTGCCATTTTTACCGGTTCTAATTTGAGTAAAGAAGATTGGGCCTTTGCTGTCTAGCTTTATGGCAATGGCTAGAATTGGTAAAATAGGAATAGAAACAATTAAACCAATTAAAGACAGAACTATATCCATTAATCTCTTGAAAGTTTCATAGAGATTTTTTTTATTTTCATGTAAGTTTTCTAAAAACCAAATTTCATTTATCAAATTTACAGGAATTTTACCGGTTAGTTCCTCGTAAAATTTAGGGAGATCAAAAAAGGAAATTCTCGATGACAGGTTTTTATAAAGTTGCTTAGCAAGTTCTGGTTTGTATCTATGGTCTATGGAATTAACAACGGTTTGAATGTTTTCTTCTTTAATTATTTTTGATAAATTAAAGTCCGAACCATTAATTATTTTCTTTTCTCCTTTGATGTCATCTGTATTTTTATTCTCATCGTTTATTATGGTTTTAACTCGGTAGCCTAGTTGAGGGTTTTTGGTAATATATTCAATTATTTCTTTTGCTCGACTATTAATGCCAATAATTAAAATATTATTTTCCGCTGCTTTTGATTGTAGTAAGTTGTTATAAACTCTTCTCCAAAGGTAGATTAAAATAGTTGAAATAATTAAATAGAAAATTAAAACTCTTTTAGGGCTGATTCCAAGATTTGGGATTACATAGAAAAAAATAACTGCAATAACTCCGCTTACACTAAGAGCTTTACCTAAAAGAGTGTAAAAAGGGATGATATTTCTTTGTTTAGTTGTTTCATATAGTCCAAAAATATAAAAAACTATAACTGAAATAAAGAAAATGACCGTAAAAGGGGTGATGTGACTATCCCACAATCCATCCTCAAAAGGCCATCCGTATCGTAGAATTAGGGTCAAATACAAAGAAAGGTAGAGCATTGCAATGTCTCCGCCTAGCAATAATAACTTTTTAGTTTTTTGGGTCAAATTGTTCACAGGTTTAGTTTTTAGTTTGTAGTGAGTAGTTTGTAGCTAGATCCCGCATCATCCATATAATAACCCTCCGGGAGTAGGTGTGTGCGGGATGACATGAGATTGCTTCGCTTCGATCGTAATGACGAATAGATTCCTGTCTGGGCTGTGATAGATTTTAATTTATATTTAAATATTGACAATTTTTACTTTTCTCTTATAATATAAGTATATCACGATAAAAGGCTACGGATAGCGATGCGTTCCTATTCAGATGCCTTTTTTTATGCTCTAATTTATCTTTCAGTTGACTAGCATAAAAATGGTGGTTGCTAAATTTTCTAAGTAAGGCGGAATATCTTTTTTTATTAGGTATGCCTAATTTATACAGCTTATTATCTTTTTTCAATTGTTCGAGTAAGCAATGAAAATCCCCATCTCCTGATACAATAATGCATTTGTTAAAATTATTATATTCTAGCATACAGTGTAAAACTAATTCAGCGTCAACATTTCCTTTTGTTAATTTTTCTTCTTTTTTATTATATTCTAATGTGGGTTTAAAAATTAGTATATAGCCAATTTTTTGTAAATTTGTATATAAATTTTCATTTCCGGCAACATAACCAATAAATATATAAGCCTTGTTAATTTTATACTTGTGTTTAAGATGAATATAAAATTTTTCAAAATCCAGGATCCATCCCGAGTCCCTTATTCCTAAATTTAAATTTTGACTATCTATAAAAGCGTAAATTATTTCACGCTTATTTTTTTGGTTATTTTTAAATTTTTCCTTGTCGTTTTTCATTTTTCACTTTTAGTTTTTACTTTGTTGTATTCATTATGGCTTTTTATTGAAATTTTTGCAAGGATTTACCCCGCACCACTTTTATTGGCTGTTTTGTGTGTTCGGTGGTGGTTTATTTTGAAAGTGGTGCGGGGTTTAGGACGTATTTATTTAATAAAAGCACATGTGTAAAAAGGGGTGGACTTTGTATTATGGGGGTGATATTATTAAAATAATAAATAACTTCGAGGGAAGTTAAGGTTTTTTATTGAACTATGATAAAAAGATTATATATTTTATTTTTACTTATATCTTTAGCGCTTAGCCCGGCTAGTGTTTTTGCCATTTTTACTCCTAACGATGATTTATTTTTGAATCAGGATTATTTGGGGCAGATTGGAGCCCAAGATGCTTGGGATTTTACTAGCGGTGAGGGGATTACAATTGCCGTACTTGATTCTGGGATAGATATTAATCACCCAGATTTAATTAATAATATCTGGACTAATTCAAGTGAAATACCATTTGATGGCATCGATAACGATAACAATGGTTATGTTGACGATGTTAATGGTTGGGACTTTGTTGATTACGATGATAATCCAAGCCCTGATTTTGATAAGGATTGCCTTATTGAGGAAACTTGTAGTGAGATTGGCTTGTATCACGGAACAATTATTTCTGGTGTTGCGGCAGCCGAAGGAAATAATGACAAGGGGATAATTGGGATGGCCTATGGAGCCAATATTATGCCCCTTAAAGTTTTAGATGATGATGGTACTGGGAATATGCGTTCTGTTATTGAGGGGATTAATTATGCTATTAATAAAAAGGCAGATATAATAAATTTAAGTTTGGTGGGTGATTCAAGGAGCGAGATGTTAGATAGGGTTTTAAAAAAGGCTCATGATAAGGGAATTGTAATTGTAGCAGCTAGTGGAAATGATAATGAGGCATATAGCGGGTTTAACTTAAATGAAAAACCTCTTTATCCTGTTTGTGACGGAAGTTTGGATAATATTGTTTTAGGGGTTGGGGCTCTTAATAAAATGGGCAATAAGTCTGATGTTTCTAATTATGGGTCAGGGTGTATTGATATTAGCACCATTGGTGAAAATTTTTACAGTACAGTTTTCCATGATAGCAGTAATCAATTGTTTTCTGATGCTTATTCGGGTTGGTGGTCTGGAACATCTGTTGCAACGGCTTTGGTAAGCGGAACTGCTGCTTTGGTAAAATCAATCGATCCAAAAATAACTAATAGAGAAATTGAGAGTTTAATAACTAATAATACTGGTCCTTTTAGTAATTTGGAATCAGATTTTTTGGGACAGATGGGTAGTGGCAGTTTGAATGCTTATTCGGCTGTTAAGGCTATAGCTGATAAGGTCAGTACAAAACCAAAAGAACAGGTTGTCAAGAAAACTTATTTAATGGCCTCACCGGACAACAATATGGATCCGATTGTAAGTTTATATAATTTAACTGATAATAATTTTTATATTAAAGATATTTTGGCTTATAATAAAAATTTCCGCGGAGGGGTTAACTCTAGCAGTGGAGATTTAACCGGCAATGGAAGATCTGAAATCGTTACTGGAGCAGGTTTTGGCGGAGGGCCCCATGTTAGGGTTTTTGATCAATTAGGAAGAGTGGTGTCACAATTTTTTGCATATGATAAAAATTTTAGAGGCGGTGTTAATGTAGCCGTTGGTCGAATTATCGATAATCATTCATCAGAAATTGTTACCGGTGTTGGCCCAGGAGCAAAACCATATGTAAGAGTTTTTGATGTAAGCGGAAGTTTGATTTTTGAATTTTTAGCTTACGGCGAAAATTTCCGTGGTGGAGTAAAAGTTTCGACAGGTGATATTGATGGTGATGGAGTCGAAGAAATTATTACTGGAACAGGAAATACCGGTGGACCGCATGTTAGAGTTTTTGATAGATTTGGAAGGGTTAAATCTCAATTTTTTGCTTATGATAGAAGTTTCCGCGGGGGAGTGAATGTTTCAACAGGTGACGTTGACGGTGATGGAATAGAGGAGATTATTACTGGGGCCGGTTTTGGAGGTCAATCAGAAATTAGAGTTTTTGATATTGACGGAAACATTAAAAATAGCTTCTTTGCATACTTAAATAGCTTTTTAGGAGAAGTTAACTTAACAGTAGGAGATATTAATAATGATAATAAAGAAGAAATTATAACAGCGCCGGGAATCGGTGGCGGTGGAGCAGTAAAAATATTTAATGAAAAGGGGGAATTGCTGGATAGTTTAAATATTTGGAATAAAGACTTCCAAGATGGAGTTAATATTGCTATAATAAATGTAAATTGATTAATTTAAGAATTAAGATTGAAGATTTTTATTTTAGATTTTTAAAAATTTTATTTTAAATCTAAAATCGAAAATCTAAAATCGAAAATTACAAATATGTCTGTTAAACAAATTTTTGAGCATAATAATATTTTAATTACCGGAGGAGCTGGATTTATTGGTTCTCATTTATGTGAAAGCTTAGTAAGGGATAATAAAATTATTTGTATTGATAATCTTTCAACCGGTGCAGAGAAAAATATTGATTTTTTATTGCGACATCCTAATTTTGAGTTTATTAATCACGATATAACCAAGCCAATAAATTTAGAGGACTTACCTGAGTTAGAAAAATTTAAAGTGCGTTGGCAAGGGATTCAGGAGATCTATCATTTAGCTTGTCCGGCTTCACCGAGCAAATTTGACGATCTTGGCATTGATGTGTTGTTATCTAGCTCAGAGGGGACAAGGGCTACTCTTGATTTAGCTGTTCAATACAATGCTAAATATATGTATTTATCCAGTAGCGTGGTTTATGGTCATGCAGTTGCTGGAGCCGAGATAAAAGAAGATTATATTGGTTCTTCTAATCAATTGGGGCCGAAAAATTGTTACATCGAGGGTAAGAGATTTGCTGAGAGTTTAGTTGATAATTATAGAAAAAAACATAACCTTGATACTAAAATAATCAGAGCTTTTACTACTTATGGGCCAAGGATGGGACTAGATGATGGAAGGCTTATTTCTACATTTGTATCTAATGCTATGGATAATAAAGATATTGTAATAGAAGGTGATCAAAATGCTAGAAATTCTTTTTGCTATATCGATGATTTGATCGAAGGAATGCTTAGAGCAATGAATGCTTCTGGTAATCAGCCTATTAACTTAGGGAGTCCAGAAGACCTTCCTATTATCGAAGTGGCTAAAAATGTTATTAGTAATACTGGGTCTAGGTCTCAGATTGTGTTTAAGGCAAGAGAAAAAGGAGAGCAGACTTCACATGTTCCGGATATAAGTTATGCTAAGGAGAATTTAGGTTGGGAGCCAATTGTTTTGCTTGATACAGGGCTTAAAAAGACTATGGATTATTTAAAGGCTAGCAAATCTTTGCTTGGCTTTAGTGACGGAGGCGTTAGAAAGTTTTAAAGGCTTTACTGATGAATAATATGAAAAATATTTTTGTAGTAATACCGGCATATAATGAGGAGAAAAATATCGGACGGGTATTAGATGACATTAGAAATAAGCTGCCAGAGGTTAGCATTGTATTTGTTGACGATAACTCAAAAGATAATACTTATAAAGAGGCCAGGGCTAGGGATATTTATGTTTTAAAACATATTGTAAACAGGGGCCAAGGCGCAGCTCTTCAAACAGGAAATGACTTTGCCCTTGGTCATGGAGCAAAAATATTAGTTCATTTTGATGGCGATGGTCAGCACAGAGTAGAGGATATTAAAAAATTAATTCAGCCAATTATAGACCAGGAAGCCCAAATAGTTTTGGGCTCTAGGTTTTTAGGGAGTAAAAGCGATATCCCGCTAACTAAAAATTTTTTTATTTTAAAACCAGCATTATTTGTAAATTATTTTTTTACTGGCCTTAAATTAACCGATGCTCATAATGGGTTGAGGGCATTATCTAGGGGGGCAGCAAAAAAAATTAGAATTACTCAAGATAGGATGGCGCACAATACAGAGATAATTGCGGAGATAAGAAGGAATAATTTAAAATATAAAGAAGTTCCAGTTGAAGTTATCTATAATGAGTATGGACAAGGATTTGCTGATGGTCTAA
Source organism: uncultured Gammaproteobacteria bacterium (assembly GCA_964397635.1). Classification (GTDB taxonomy): domain Bacteria; phylum Patescibacteriota; class Patescibacteriia; order JAACEG01; family JAACEG01; genus CAYNJS01. The sequence goes on along the minus strand of CAYNJS010000011.1, from coordinate 4,063 downwards.
AAATACTTAGAGATTTAATAATTAAAAAAATACTTTAAAAATTTAAAAATCAAATCTCAAAATGCAAAATGACAAAGAAAAATTCAAAAAGGAATTTATACAAAGATTAATAAAACATTCTATTAAGGCAGTAAAATTTAGTGATAAATTAAAAAAAGAAAAAATTAATACTAGTGTTATTAATCAATTTATTAGAGCCATAACTTTTATTGGAGCTAATGTTGTTGAAGCAAAATCAGCTCATTCCAAAAAGGACTATATAAAATTTTTTGAAATATCTTTAAAATCAGCAAATGAAACAAAATATTGGTTAATTATAATCAAAGAATTGATTAAAGATAATAAAGATGAAACGATTAAGGTCTTAGAAGAAACAATAGAAATATCTAATATAATAGCTTCTAGTATTCTAACTTTAAAAAATAAAAAATAATTTTACATTTTGCAATGTCATTTTGATTTTTGACTTTTGCAATTTGGATTTTACTTTATGCTTATCCAATTTTTGATAATTTTATTTTCTTTATTTGCCTTAACTAGGCTTAGAATAAAGTTTAAAAACAAAGAAATATCGAGCAAAGAGTTTTTTCTTTGGTTTGGTTTTTGGATTTTAGTTATTGGAGCAACTGTTTGGTTTAGGCAAACCGATATTATTGCCAATTTTTTTGGAGTAGAGAAGGGGGCGGATCTGGCAGTTTATATTTCTATAATTACTTTGTTTTATTTAATTTTTAAGATAATTGTTAAATTGGATAAATTAGACAGAGATATAACCAAGATAGTTAGGAGCGTAGCGATAGAAGATCAAGAAGAAGAAAAATAATTTTTATGAAAATTGCAGAAGTTATTTGCACTTTTCCTCCATACAAAGGGGGTATGGGAAAAGCAGCATTAGAAAATTTTAAGACCTTAAAAGAAGGGGGACACGAAACAACTGTTTTTACCCCCTCTTATAATATAAGGGGAATTTTTAGGACTAAAAAATCATCCATTAAAAGGCTTTTTCCTTTATTTAGTTATGGAAATGCTGCAGTTTTGCCACAATTGTTTTTTAAGTTGAAAAATTTTGATATTGTTCATTTGCATTATCCTTTTTTTGGCTCAGCTGGAATTGTTTGGCTGGCTAAAAAGTTTTACAAAGATAAATTTAAATTAGTGATAACGTATCACATGGAGGCTTTAGGCGGTGGTTTTATTGGGGCCATTTTTAATTTTTATAGAATTTTTATAATGCCCAGGATAATGAAGTCTGCTGATAAGATAATCATATCTTCAATGGACTATGCTTTAAATTCAGAGATTAAAAAAATATTAAAGGAAAATACAGAAAAATTTATAGAGATTCCTTTTGGCGTTGACTTGGAAAGATTTAAGCCAAGAGAAAAAAAACAAAGTTTGATAGAAAAATATCATCTTGGTTTAGAGGAAAAAACAATTCTTTTTGTTGGTGGGCTGGACAAAGCTCATTATTTTAAAGGTGTTCCTAAATTAATTAAATCTTTTCACAATTTTTTAATGGAAACTAAAGAACAGGCCCAGCTTCTTATTGTTGGTGATGGATCTGAACGTTTTAATTACGAACAAATTGCTTTTGATTATGGCCTTAGGGATAGGGTTATTTTTATGGGACCGGTTAAAGATAAAGAGCTGCCTTATATTTATAATTTGGCAGATTTGTTTGTGCTACCTTCTATTAATAAAGGGGAAGCCTTTGGTATAGTTTTACTTGAAGCTGCTGCTAGCGGGGTGCCAGTTATTGCTTCTGATTTGCCAGGCGTAAGAAGTGTTGTGCGTGAAGGTTTTAGTGGTTATTTAACAACGCCTGGAGATCCCGATATTTTAACCAAACAATTAAAAGAAGCTCTTAGAAACGAAAGTAAATTAAAGATTTTGGGCAGTGATGCCAGAGAAATTGCTGAGGAGTATTACGATGAAAAGAGGTTAAAAGAAAAATTTCTTAAAATATTTAAGGATCTGTAATATGGCCAAAAAGAAACTATTACACTGGATATTTGTTATTTTGTGGATGGGGTTTATTTTTTATTTATCTCATCAACCAGATTTAAAGTCTGCTTTGCCCAGTGAGTGGGATTTTATTTTTAGAAAAATTGCCCATATCAGTGAGTTTGCTGTTTTGAATTTTTTACTTATTAGAACTTTTTCTCATCACGGTGTTTCATTTAAAAATGCTTTACTTCTTTCTTTTTCGTTATCTTTTGCTTATGCTGCTTTAGATGAATATCATCAGAATTTTGTTTTAGGGCGTTATGGAAGCATTAAAGATATTTTAATTGATACCATTGGTATTCTAATCGCAACTATTTTTTATCCAAGGCCAAGATAATTTTTATGAAAATTTGTTTAATAAATAATTTATATTATCCTTTTGCCAGAGGTGGTGCTGAGCAAGTAGTAAAAAACATTGCCGAAGGTTTTAAGGCCGGTGGTGACGATGTTGTTATTATTTCTTCAAAGTCTTTACTTGGTAGGACAGACAGTGAGGTTCAAGGAGTTAAAGTTGCTAGGTTTTTTCCATTGAATATTTTTTGGTTTGGTAATATTGGGAAATATCCAGTTTACTTAAGGTTGATTTGGCATTTTTTCGATGTTTTTAATTTATATAGCCTTTTTAAAGTTAGATCTATTTTAAAAAAGGAAAGCCCAGACTTAGTAATAACGCATAATCTTAAGGGTGTCGGTTATTTAACTCCACTTGCCGTTAAAAGTTTGGGCATAAAATATTTTCATACAGTTCACGATGTACAACTAGTAAATCCAAGCGGATTAATTATTGCCGGCAAAGAAAATAGTTGGGGCAATAAATTTGTTCTTACTAAAATCTATGAAAAAATAAACAAAATATTATTTTCTTTTCCTCGGGTTGTAATATCGCCATCAAAGTGGTTAGTGAATTTTTATAAAGACAAGGGGTTTTTTAGAAAAGCAGAAAAAGTTGTGTTGCCCAATCCAGTTGTAGGAATAGATTCCCGCCTGCGCGGGAATGACATGGGGAAAACAGCTACCAGCTACCAGCTACCAGCTACCAATAAGCTATTATATGTCGGGCAACTTGAAGATCATAAGGGTATTTTGTTTTTAATTAAAACCCTCAATAATTTAAGAGAAGATTTTGAATTATTAATTGTTGGTTCTGGTAGCAGGGAGGGAGATATTAAAGATATGATTAAGGATAACCATAGAATAAAATTTTTAGGCAGAAAAGAAAATAAAGATGTTCTGGGGCTTTATAAGCAGGCTAGCCTAATAATAGTGCCATCTCTTTGTTATGAAAATTCACCAACAGTTATCTATGAGAGTTTATCTTCTGGGACGCCAGTTTTAGCATCCAGTATCGGCGGGGTAGGCGAGTTAATTGTAGAAGGTGAAAATGGTTATACTTTTTCGCCAGGAGACAAAGAAGGTTTTTTAGGAAAGATAAAAATATTTTTCAAGGATAAGGAAAGATTACCAGGGATGAGGAAGAAATCGATTGAATCCACTGCAGATCATATAATAGAAAATTATATAGAAAAAATAAAAAACTGCCTCTAAGGGCAGTTTTTATAATAGTTTTTTATTTTAAGGTGTATTTAAAAACTATATTTTTGCCATTGTTTATTAATTTAAAAGAATCAGCTGACGATTTTGCCTCATTGGTTATATTCCTAAAACGCCACCAATAATTATTCATGACAAAGTAGGCCTGGCTCACACCAGCACTTGCCATAGCTTCTTCTATATATTCTCTTTTTGGTTCAGTCTCAACCATTTTTAAATAATAAGAATAAAGAGGAGAGCTAGTTGGAATTGGATAATAAAACTGGTCGCCAAAATATTCCTTAAAGCCATATTCTTTTAAGGCTGCAGCTGAAACCTGTTGATTGGCCAAAACTATAAATTTTTTATCTTGAGCATCTTGGTTAATCCATTTTACGCTTTCAATGTCAGCTTGAGATACATTAAATAAACTGCTTGTTTCATAGTCATCTGATCGAGGATAGCTTAAATATAACGAAGAGGTTATAAGCCCAGAAATAAAAATGACAAATAAAATCCTTACTAT